>JAYTNQ010000335.1:0-41463 GCA_043748255.1 Bacteroidota bacterium | reverse complement strand
CAGTTTCAATTTTCTTCTTCGCCCTGTTGATCAACCCAAACGGAATACCATTTTTTTGGGCAACCTCAAACGTAAACGAACTTCCCGCCTGACCCAAAACCAATTTATACATTGGTTCCAAGGTTTTTTCGTCAAAAAGCATATTGGCATTCATCGCAAAGGGAAGCTCATTTGCCAAAATTTTAAGATTAGAATAGTGCGTCGTAATGATTCCAAAAGCTTCACGATGGTAAAACTCTTCGAGAAAAATTTCGGCCAATGCACCACCCAAATCAGGGTCGGAGCCTGTGCCAAACTCATCAATCAAAAATAAGGTTTTGGCATTGCACTTTCTCAAAAAGTAATTCATGTTTTTGAGGCGGTAACTGTAGGTACTCAAATGATTTTCAATAGATTGGTTGTCACCAATATCTGTCAAAATCCTGTCAAACAAAAAAGTTTCGCTACCCTCTGCAACCGGAATTAGCATGCCAGATTGCAACATCAATTGCAACAAACCCACGGTTTTGAGCGAGATGGTTTTGCCACCTGCATTGGGACCAGAAATCACAATAATTCTATTTTTTTGATCTAATTCAATAGATTGTGGATGCGTAATTTCGTCCTTTGATTTATTGGTCAAATACAAAATTGGATGGTAGGCATTTTTAAAATACAACCTTCTGTTTTCTGAAATCGTGGGCAAAATTGAGTTTGTTTTTCGAGCATATTTTGCTTTTGAGGCAATCACGTCAATATCACTCAAAAAAGATTGATAATCTTGAATTAGCCCTAAAAATGGTCTAATTTGATTGGTCAAATTTTTTAAAATTCGCATTACCTCTTCCTTCTCTTCGTATTCTAAATTGCTTAATTCACGAGAGTATTGCAAGGTGGTTTCGGGTTCGATATAGGCAATACTACCGGTTTTTGAACTTCCCATAATGGCACCTTTCACTTTTTTGCGATACATTGACAAAACTGCCAAAACCCGTCGGTTATTTACAAAACTTTCTTTGATGTCATCCAAATATCCCATCGCATTACACTGAGTCAAAGCCACTCCAAAACTTTGATTTACTTTGCCACGAACCGAATTGATCTCTCGTCTTATATGAAGCAAATCGGGCGAAGCATTATCTTTGATTTCTCCATATTTGTCGATGATATAATCAATCTCCTCGATAATTTCTTTTGTGAATTTAATTTGACTTGCTTTAAAATGCAGTTTTGGATAATAATCATCAAATTTTTTAAAATACAATAATAAGGTATTTGTTGTTGAAGAAATGGCACTAATTTTTCTAAAACCCGCTACTTCGAGAAAACTATTTTCAATACCCAAAAACTTGATTTCGTGAGCAATAGATTCAAAACCGTGGTTCGGAATGGCATTGTTATTGTCAAAAGAGGCTCTATATTCTGAAGTTTGCAACAGTGCCGTTATTAATTCGTTTTTAGTTTCAAACGGCTTGATATCCAATGCTTTTTGCTTTCCAATTTCGGTATTGCAAGCTAATGATAATGAATCTAATATGGTTGTAAATTGTAGGTCTTGAAGGGTTTTTTCGGTAATTGCAATCATGTTTTAAAATTGGTTTTCAAATTACAAATTTACGTTAAGTTTACTTATAATTTTTATTAAAAAATAAAATCAATTACATTTACAACGCTATTTTTTTAAATCATTCAAAATGACCATAAACAACTCATGGAAAGAGATTATCGAGCCCGAATTAAACAAAACCTATGCAATTCAACTGTTTGAAAAATGGGAAAACGAATACCAAAACCACGAGTGTTATCCGCCAAAAGAGCTTGTTTTTCAAGCCTTTGAGCTTTGTAATTGGCAAGATTTGAAAGTTGTTATTATTGGACAAGATCCATATCATGGGCAAGGAGAAGCAAACGGATTAAGCTTTTCTGTAAATGAAGGTGTCAAAATTCCCCCGTCTTTACGAAATATTTTTAAAGAAATAAATCAAAATTACGACCGTGTATTCATGCCAACATCTGGCAATTTAACTTCTTGGGCAAATCAGGGTGTATTGCTTTTAAACAGTTCATTATCAGTCGAAAAAAACAAACCTCATAGCCATAAGCATTTGAATTGGAGTACTTTTACGGATGCCATTATTAACCAAATTTCTGAAAAAAAAGTAGGTATCGTGTTTTTGTTATGGGGAAATTTTGCACAACAAAAAGCAAGATTCATAGACAGCACAAAACATAAAATATTGATCTCTGGGCATCCCTCGCCCATGAGTGCCAATCAAGGAAAGTGGTTTGGCAATAGACATTTTGAACAAACAAATCATTATCTGAAACTTTTTGGAAAAACAAAAATTAATTGGATAGTTTGAAAATTTTATTTCAAAAAAGCACTTTTTTTGTTTATAAAACTTCAAAAATTAGATAATAAAAGTTAATTTTGCAAAATGCAACAGAATGTTTTAATATTAGATTTTGGGTCACAATACACCCAATTAATTGCTCGTAGAGTTCGTGAATTGAATATTTTTTGTGAGATTTTTCCTTACAACAAAATCCCAAAAGATTTGTCTTCATTCAAGGCTGTTATTATGTCCGGAAGTCCGTTTTCTGTTAGGTCAGCTGATGCGTTACACCCTGATTTGTCGATGATTAGAGGCAAATTACCATTACTTGCCGTTTGTTATGGAGCACAATATTTGGCACACTTTTCTGGTGGCGAAGTTGCAGCGTCAAATACTCGTGAATATGGTCGTGCCAATTTGAATTTTATCAAAGAAAACGAAACTTTTTTTGATGGCGTTAATTTGTTTTCTCAGGTTTGGATGTCGCATAGCGATACCATAAAAACTTTACCAAAAAACGGAATAAAGCTTGCCAGCACTCATGATGTAGATAATGCGGCTTATAGAATTGACGGCGAAATTACGTTTGCAATACAATTTCATCCCGAAGTTTTTCATTCTACCGATGGTAAATTAATATTAGAAAATTTTTTAGTAAAAATTGCAGAAGTGCCCCAAAATTTTACACCAAATGCCTTTGTTGATGATATGATTTTGGAATTAAAATCAAAATTGCAAGATGACAAAGTGGTGCTTGGGCTATCAGGCGGAGTCGATTCTACTGTGGCTGCCGTTTTGTTGCACAAAGCCATCGGGAAAAATCTATATTGCATTTTTGTCAATAATGGTCTATTGCGTAAAAACGAGTTTGAAAACGTGTTGCTACAATATAAAGGAATGGGTTTGAATGTAAAAGGTGTAGATGCTTCGGCACGTTTTTTGAACGAACTCGCTGGTATTTCAGACCCAGAAACCAAAAGAAAAACAATTGGACGTGTTTTTATAGAAGTTTTTGATGACGAATCAAAAATAATTGATAACGTAAAATGGTTGGCGCAAGGCACTATATATCCTGATGTGATTGAGTCCGTTTCGGTCAAAGGACCTTCAGCAACTATCAAATCGCATCATAATGTGGGTGGATTACCCGATTATATGAAATTAAAAATTGTTGAACCATTGCGAATGCTTTTTAAAGATGAAGTACGTAGAGTTGGAGCATCACTTCAAATTGATGCCGCTTTATTAGCACGGCATCCTTTTCCGGGACCAGGTTTGTCCATCAGAATATTGGGCGATATCACTCCAGAAAAAGTTACAATTTTGCAAGATGTTGATGCCGTATTTATAGATGCACTCAAAGAGTGGGATTTGTATGACAAAGTATGGCAGGCTGGTGCCATTTTGCTACCCGTAAATAGTGTTGGAGTGATGGGAGACGAGCGCACTTATGAAAAAGTGGTTGCCCTTCGAGCTGTTGAATCTACAGATGGAATGACAGCAGATTGGGTACACCTGCCCTACCCGTTTTTGATGAAAGTTTCTAACGATATAATCAACAAAGTAAAAGGGGTTAATCGTGTGGTTTATGATATTAGTTCAAAACCACCTGCAACAATTGAATGGGAGTAACTAATTAATTTTTAATAATTTAGCTTATAAAAATGAAAAAAAATGTAATAATTTTGATGATGTTTTTGATGAATTTAATTGCGTTTTCGCAAGAAAAATATAAAAATCACGTTATAGCAGAAGAAGAAACACTCGATAAAATTGCAGAAGAATCTAAAGTAACCCCTTATGATATTTTAAAAATCAACCCCAATTTTAAAAAGATTTTTAAAGTAAATGGCATTCTTAAAATTCCAATGACAACCCGAACAAAAACTGAATTATTGGCAACAACCCATATTATAGGAAATACGGATACGCCTTTTTCATTGTCAAAAAAATATGGCGTCTCAGTCGAAGATTTAAGAAAATCAAACCCGTCTATTAAAGATGTTGGTCTAAAAAATGGACAAAAATTAATCATTCCTCGTCAAAAAAATGACAAAATAGCACAAAAAGAAGACGAAGAGTTAGACGAGAATGGGGATCCAAAAACACCAAAAACAGAAGACGAAAAACAAAAAAATAAAAAAAACCAACCCTTAGAAGTTGTAGTAAAAAGTGTTGCAAAACAAATAAGACATCAGGTTGTGGATGGCGATACAGTGTTTTCAATTGCAAAAAAATATGGAATTACGATAGGGAATTTAGAAACCGAAAATCCTGAAATCATTGACGGACTTCAAGTTGGTATGTCATTGAAAATAAATAGTCAATCGACTAATACTGAAACTAAAACTTCAAATAACACTTCCACTAAATCTACAATAAAAACTGTTGGAATATTAGATTATGAAGTCAAGCCAAAAGAAACATTATACAGCTTGTCCAAAAAATTTGACCTATCTCAAGCCGAAATATTAGAGCTAAATCCAAATGTTCAAGACGGGCTTCAAATTGGAATGTTATTGAAAATTCCAGCAAATGCCACCGCAAAAGATGATTTTGAGAAAGTAAACAATGGATTGTCAAAAAACTTTTCGTCATCATCCAAAAAAATGTTTATGTTGTTGCCTTTCAATCTTGAAAAAGTAGAAAAAGACACTACTACTACTTATAAAAATAAAATCAAAAAAGACAAGTTTTTGAACATGACTTTGGATTTTTATTCAGGCGCTATGATGGCAATTGATTCTGCAAAATCGTTGGGCATAAATGTTGACATCACCATTTTGGACTCGCAAGAAACTAAAACTACCTCAAATGTTGAAAATTTGATTGCACAAAATGATATAGCAAATGCAGATGTTGTTTTAGGACCATTTTATCAGGCAAATGTCGAACAAACGGCATCGATATTGATGCAAGACAACGTGCCGGTAATTTCGCCATTGTCTAAAGAAAGCAACACTTTTTATAGAAATTTGATCCTATCAACCCCATCATCTGATTGTATGAAGCCATTAGCTTTCAGCTATTTAAACTCAAAATCTGCCAATATTATTGCTATTTACGACACAAAAAAACCAGCTATTAAAAATTATATTCGTCAAAAAGAAAAACAGGTTGTAGAAGTTTCTGTAAACGAAAAAAACGAATTTGTAAAAGATAGTATCGCCATTGTTTTGGATAAAAACCGTTTGAATTTTGTTATTTTAGACACCGATAAAACGGGTACAATTACTAAAATCATCAATTTTTTGAGTGTTTTGCAAAATGAATATGACATTCAATTGGTAGTTTTAGAAAAAAATGACGCGTTAGATTTTGATGAAATTTCAATTGCAAAAATTGCAAAACTCAAAATGGTATATCCATCACTTACCAAAGATTTTTCAACATTAGAAAATACATTATTTGAAAAAAAATTTAAAGAAAAAAATAAAATATATCCCAATTATTTTGCAGTACGTGGTTTTGATCTCACATTTGACACCTTAATGCGACTTGCACAAGATAAAAATTATGTGGAAACACTCAAAAAAATTGGTTCAGAGCAGGTAGAAAACAAATTTGAATACCATCTTCAAAGTTCTGGAACCTTTGTAAACAAAGGAGCCTATTTGTTTTTTTATGATTCCGATTTGACAATAAAAGAAATTAAAATTTAAAAAAATGACTTCAAAAGTAACCTATCTTGGCGATTTGCGAACCTCGTCTGAACATTTGCAATCAGGATCTATAATTCTGACCGATGCCCCAACGGACAACAATGGAAAGGGTGAAGCATTTTCGCCAACAGATCTTTTAGCCACGTCTTTAGGAAATTGTATGATGACAATAATGGCCATAAAAGCACGTGATTTGAATCTTGATTTGAAAGGTTCGACCGTAGAAATTACAAAGACTATGCAAGCCGAGCCAAGAAAAATAGCTCAAATTGAAATTGTTATGAATATGTGTGTCAAGGTCGATGCAAAAAACAAAACTATTTTGGAAAGAACTGCGCTCAATTGTCCAGTTTTGTTAAGCCTGAATACAGATATACATAAAGTAATTTCGTTTCATTGGCAATAATTCAAAAAACAAATTATAAAATCAATTGCATAAAAACAGAATTCAACCATCGGTCAAACTTAAAGCCCGTTTCTGGAATGATCCCAACAATTTTGAAGCCAAATTGTTCGTGAAAAGCTATACTGTGTTTGTTTTCTGAATCAATAACTCCAATCATAGTGTGCATTTTTTGAGCTTTGGCAAGCAAAATCAGTTCCTCCAAAAGCAATTTTCCAAAACCTTGTCCCTGAAAATCTGTTGAAACATAAACAGAATGTTCCACGGTAAATAGATACGCATCTCTGAATCGAAATTCACTATACATCGCAAAACCTACAATAAGTCCGTTTGATTCGGCCACAATAACGGGATATTTTTTAGTGATTTTATCATCAAATATTTGCTGCTGATGTTCTAATTTTCGAATATTATAGTCATATAAAGCCGTAGAATTCAATATATTATAATTGATTATTTCTAAAATTTCTACGCAATCCGATATATTATATGGTCTGATTTTGAAACTCATGTTTGGTTTTTTAAAATCAAAAATAGAAATAACTTTATAAATAAAAACTATATTTGCCTAATTATAATAATAAAAGTTATTGCTCTATTTGGTATAAATCTGGTTTTCAAATGATTAAATCCATTTTATATATTCAAATCTAAAATTAAATTATATCAATTAAAATGATAAATTTTCCAGAAAATAAAAAAATTATTCTCTTTGACGGCGTTTGTAATCTTTGTCATTCTTTGGTTCAATTTGTTGTCAAAAATGACAAAAAAGATGTTTTTAGATTCGTATCATTAGAATCTCCATTAGGGAAATCAATTTTGAATCACATTGGAATTGATAATTCAAACATTGATAGCATCGTTTTACTAGAGCCCGGTATTGCCTATTATTACAAATCACAAGCTGCTTTGATGATCGCAAAAAATTTAGGCGGTCTATTTCATGTAGGCACTATTTTTAAATTAATTCCAACACAAATGGCCAATTTGGTCTATGATTATGTAGCAAAAAACCGCTATGCTTGGTTTGGAAAACAAAGCAAATGCCCAATTATGAGTGCCGAAATGCAACATAAATTTTTGTGATTTCCTTTTTTGTTATTTTAAATTAAATTGGGAAATAAATATTTTTTGAAAATTCTCATGAATTTAGAAGCGAAATTTATTGCTTTAAAAGCAGGAGTCATTTTTTATAAAAAACTTCAAAATTTTTAATTCATAATTGATCTTTTAAAATTCAAAAAATTGGCTTAAAAACTTTATATTTGTGCCACTTCGTAAAACAAAAACGAAAATAACAAAATGGAACTTAATCTTTCAAAACCAATCTGTTTTTTTGACCTCGAAACAACAGGAACAGATATCGGCAAAGACCGAATAGTAGAAATTTGTATATTCAAAGTATTTCCAAACGGAAATAAAGAAAGCAAAACTTGGTTGGTAAATCCAACAATCGCAATCCCACCAGAAACCACAGCTATACATGGAATTTCTAACGAAAAAGTTGCCAATGAGCCTACTTTTGCAATGCTTGCTCCTTTGATTCATAATATGATAAAAGATTCAGATTTGGGCGGGTTTAATTCAGACCGATTTGACATCCCTTTACTTGCTGAAGAGCTTTTGCGTGCAGGTGTTGACTTTGATATGAAAGGTAAAGTTTCTGTCGATGTGCAAACAATTTTTCATAAAAAAGAAGAGCGAACCCTTGGCGCAGCTTATAAATTCTATTGTAACAAAACACTCGAAAACGCACATACTGCCGAGGCAGATACCATTGCAACCTATGAAATTTTGAAAGCCCAGCTTGAGCGCTATCCAGATTTGATGAACGACATGAAGGAATTGTCTGAATTTTCGACACGCAAAAAAATTGTCGATTTTGCCGGAATGATCTCTTTTGATAAAGACAATCAAGAAATTTTTTCTTTTGGCAAACACAAAGGTCAAAAAGTAGCTAAAATTTTGGAAACAGAACCAAGCTATTTTAATTGGATTCAAAATGCCGATTTTCCACTATACACCAAAAAAGTGCTGACCGCTATCAAATTAAGGAAATTAAATACCAATTAAAAATCTGTTTTTTCAATTATATTGATCTTTCAAAATATATTTTGAAAGCAAAAAACATAATACTACTTTTACCAAAAATAAAACAAAAATCATGTCAGAACAAGTGCTATTTCTCAAAAACGTAAACATTTATCAAGAAAAAAAAGCAATATTGACCAATGTAAATCTTATGGTTAATCATGGCGAATTTATTTACATCATTGGAAAAACTGGTTCTGGAAAAAGCAGTTTTATGAAAACGCTCTATGCCGATTTGACCTTAACGGAAGGCGAAGCCAATATTGTTGGTTTTGATTTGGCATCGCTAATAGAAGATGATATTCCGTATTTGAGACGAAAGATAGGTATCGTTTTTCAAGATTTCAAGCTCCTCCCCGACCGAAGTGTGCACGGAAATATGCTATTTGTACTTAAAGCAACTGGCTGGACAGATATCGAAAAAATGCAAGAAAAAATTGAAGAAGTTCTCGAAAAGGTTGATATGAAAGCACTTGCCAATAAAATGCCGCATCAACTTTCGGGTGGTGAGCAGCAATGTGTTGCCATCGCCCGTGCCCTTCTCAATGATCCCGAATTGATACTTGCAGATGAACCTACAGGAAATTTGGATCCGCAAACTAGTGTTGAAGTATTGGCTGTATTAAGAAAAATTAACGAAAACGGAAAAACCGTGATCATGGCTACACATGATTATGCCTTGCTTATGAAATTCCCATCAAAAACATTAAAATGCGAAGAAGGCACTATTTTTGAAGTCGTTCAACGGGTTGTATAATCATCAAAAAATGAACACACTTTCAATCATTATTCCTGTTTTCAACGAAGAAAAAACCGTTTGTTTTATTTTAGAAAAAATAAAAACAACAACTTTGATTCATGGTTTTTTTAAAGAAATTATAATTGTAAATGACTGTTCTACAGATAATTCAGGCAATTCAATTAAATTATTTGTTGATAAAAATTTAGACCTAAATATTCGATATTTTGAACATCAAAAAAATTTAGGAAAAGGAGCCGCTTTACATACAGGAATTGCCGCTGCCACCGGAAAATTTACGATTATTCAAGATGCCGATTTAGAATATGACCCACAAGAATACAATACATTGCTCAAACCAATGATTGAAGGTCATGCAGACGTGGTTTTTGGCTCTCGATTTATGGGCGGAAATCCGCATCGTGTGTTATTTTTTTGGCATACAATTGGAAACAAATTTTTGACAACATTGTCAAATGTTTTTTCCAATTTGAATTTAACAGATATGGAAACTTGTTATAAAATGTTTGAAACCAATAAATTACAATCAATATCGCTTTCTGAAAAGCGTTTTGGATTTGAACCTGAAGTGACTGCAAAAGTTTCAAGAATTCCAAACATACGCATCTATGAAGTTGGTATTTCCTATTATGGGCGAACCTATAATGAAGGCAAAAAAATCAACTGGAAAGATGGGATTCGTGCTATTTATTGCATTTTTAAATATGGATTTTTAAAACTATAAAATGCTGTCAATTTTAATTCCTACATATAATTACAACATTTTTCCTCTTGTATTGGAATTACAAAAACAAACAGTAAAACTCAATTTTGATTTTGAAATAATTGTTTTAGATGATTCTTCTGAATTATATATGACTGAAAATCAATATATTAATCAATTTGATAATTGTACTTTTGAAATTTTACATCATAATATTGGCCGAAGTGCTATTAGAAATTTATTAGCAAAAAAAGCAAAATTTGAAAACCTTTTGTTTTTAGACGCTGACACTTATCCTGAACAGTCTGATTTTATAAAAAATTATATCAATCAAATCAATAATGACCAAAAAGTGGTGTATGGTGGCATCGTGTATCAGAACCAAAAACCTCAAAAAAACCAACTTTTACGCTGGGTTTATGGTCAAAAGCGGGAAGCATTGTCTGTGATTGACCGTCAAAAAAATCAATATCTGACGTTTTTGACCTTAAATTTTATGATTTCTAAAGCAATTTTTGATAAGATTTCATTCAACGAAAATATGCCAAATTTAAGGCATGAAGATACCTTATTTTCATACAATTTGAAACAAAAAAAAATAAAAATCAGTCATATTGAAAATCCCGTTATTCACAATGGAATTGAAAACAGCCTTTTTTTTATTCAAAAATCCAAAGAATCTTTAGATAACTTGATGTTTTTGTGTGAAAATCAACTTATAGATAAACAATATGTTAAACTGTCAAAATTGTATTTTTGGTTAAAAAAATACCATCTTACATATATATTTTCGCTCCTGTATATTGGTGCAAAACCGTTATTTTTGCGACAACTTCAAAGCAATCAACCCTCACTTTTTGTGTTTGATTTATATCGTTTGGGCTATCTTTGTAATCATTTTAAAAACTAAAAAATGCCGCTTTTTTCGATTATAATTCCCGTTTTTAATAAAGAGAAAAGCATAGCAAATACGCTAAAAAGTGCGTTGTGCCAAACTTTTACCGATTTTGAAATTGTAATCGTTAACGACGGCTCTACAGATTCAAGCGGAGCACAAATTATTGATTTTGAAGACCCACGAGTTCGTTATTTTGAAACTGAAAATCAAGGCGTTTCTCAAGCTCGTAACTTTGCCATTCAACATTCGATTGGCACTATATTAGCATTTCTTGATGCCGATGACTATTGGTTTCCTAATCATTTGGCACAACTCAATCAAATGTTTGAACAATTTCCTACGGCTGGATTATTGGCAAACAATTATGAACTTTTTTATAATCAAAAATGTATTCAAAAAACCTATTTTTTAGATATTCCAAAAACCGATTGGTGTGGTATAGTTCCAGATTTTTTCAAATCGAGTTATGTCAATAGAATTGCTTGGACCTCGGCCGTTGCTGTGCCCAAAAAAGTTATAGACCACGTAGGTTTTTTTTGTCCAGAAATAACACTTGGTGCAGGAGAAGATACAGATTTATGGGTTAGAATTGCACTTCAATATCCAGTAGTTTTCAACAATAATGTCACGGCGCAACACAACTTGAGTGCAGAAAATAGAATGTCTCTCACGCCAACATCCTATCGAAAATTTGCAAAACTGAATCAGTTTCAAGTTGAGGAAAATAGTAATTTTTGGCTGAAGAAATTTTTAGATTTATATAGAACAGAATTTGCAATCAAGCACAAATTATCAGGAGATTATAGCATCTACAATGAATATAAAAAACAAATTGACTCAAAAAACGTTTCTTTCATAGCAAAAATAGTGATGTTTTGCCCCAGAATTATTTTAATATTTTTGTTCAAAATAAAAAAAGTGTTAGCGCATAATCGTATATTTTTTTCAATTTATTCGCAAAAATAAATCTAAAATTCTTTATTTTATATGCTTTACAAAATCTACAAAAGTCTCAAAATCAGCTATTGTATTTTCAATTTCGTCTATTTCTGAAGTCAAAACAAGGCAAACTACTCCCGCTGAAAAATTTTTTAATTCGTGCCATACACCAGAATCGATTAGCAAGCCTTTGTCTGGTTTGTTTAGCGAAATAGTTTGCAAAGTTTGACAATCATTCAATATAACATCAAAACTTCCGGATATTGGAATCAATAATTTTTGCATTTTTTTTTGGGCTTGCCCGGCAATAATGTGGTTCAATGGCACTTCAAAAAGATAATACATATTCTTGATTTCAAAGGGCACAACCTGATTTTCAAGCACTGCAATATTGCCTCTATAATCTTCTATTTTTGGAATTTGAATTCTATTTATACGCATTTAATTTATTTTTAATTGTAAATAATCAAGCCATTGTGTACCAATATTTTGAATATCCAAATGAGAAACACTTGATTTTGAATTTAATTTGCATTTATTATAAAGTTTTTTGCTTGTAAACATCTGATCAAGCGCAAATTGAAATTCATCAAATTTTTGATCAATAACTAAAATCCCATTTACTTGATTTTCAATAATTTCACTTGGTCCAGATAAACAATCAAATGAAATAACTGGCGTATCACAAGCTAAAGATTCGGCAATAATATTTGGAAAACCCTCAAATTTACTACACAGCAAAGTGCATTTTGCCTGATTCAAATAGCCAAACGGATTGGTTTGAAAGCCTACAAAAACCACCATATCGGCAATATTCAATTGAATAGCAATTTCTTTCAAAAATGGTTTTTGTGGACCGTCTCCCAATAAAACTAATTTTATGTTTTGTTGTGGCAAAACCGATTTAGAATACATTTCTATCAATTTGTCAAACTGTTTATTATTGTCCAAAACCATCCGCCCACCACTTATAACATATTCAAAATCAAATATTTTATCGGAATTTATTGCTTTTTGAATTTTTGAAATTTCAACCGGATTATAAATAGTCACTACATTTTTATAACCTAAATTTGTTTCGATTTTTAAAGCGATTTTTTTTGAGACACCTACAATTCCAAAAGCCGATTTGTAAATTTTGGTGGCCAAAAAATTATTTTTTGGAAAATACCAATTGGTATTATAACTATGAACCGTAATGATATATGGTGTTTTGCGAAAAGTTTTAAGATACAAAAACTCTTGCCAATAACGCCCTCGTGAACGAAAATCAATGATAAAATCGAATTTGTGTTTTTTAAAAAAGTGATTTAAAACCAGCAAATTGTGTATTAAATACAGCTTTGATAACCACCAATTATTGCTGCTTTTTAAGGCTAATAAATTTCCAGAAAAGCGAAAAGAGATTTTATTTTCAAAAATGATATTATCGATTTCAATGTTATTTTTGTAAAAAAAGTCAGATAAAACCGCATGAATTTTTTCTGATCCACCGTTAGAAAAACTATTTCCTATCAAACAAATTTTGGTTGGACGCATTTTTTAAACCTACTTTTTAATTATTTTTGAAACAAATATAACAAAAATGAAGATATTATTGCTTGGCGAGTTTAGTAGATTGCACAATTCGTTGAAAGAGGGTTTGAAGGTTTTGGGTCACGATGTAACAATAGCAAGCTCTGGTGATGATTTTAAGCAGTTTCCAACAGATATTTTTATTGGTTCTAAAATTGTTTCGACCAATAAATTATTTGTTTTTTTGAATCGTATTTTCATTAAATTTTTCAAAATAGATCTTCAAAAAGCAGAAAGAGCCATTCGGTTTTATTTTTTATTACCAAAATTCAAAAATTATGATGTCGTACAATTAATAAATTCAGACGCAATCGAAACATTTCCATGGATATCTATTCGTTTTTACAAAAAAATAATAACCCAAAACAAAAGTTTTTTTCTTCTAATTTGTGGTGATGATACGCCAATAATTGACAAATTACTTAAAAATGATGTTTCCTATTCTGTATTAACGCCCTTGTTTGAAAATTCGAAATTACAGAAAAAGTATGGTTATTCCTTAAAATATATTGCGCCAGCATACAGAAAATTATATCAATTTGCAGCAACAAATTGTAATGCTGTATTTGTTTCAGATTTGGATTATAAAATTCCGATGGAAAGCTATAAAGCCAAGGTTCATTTTATTGCAAATCCCATAAATGTTGACAAAATTCAATATGTTTTTCCAATAATTTCTAACAAAATCGTCATTTTTTATGGAAAAAATAAACATAGTTTTATCAAAAAAGGCAGTTGTTTTTTTGAAGAAGCAATACAAATTATTCAACAAAAATATCCTGAAAAAGTGTTTTGTTTGCTGACAGAAAACCTCTCTTATATCGAATTTCAAAAACATATAGATCAATCGCATATTGTTTTGGATCAGGTGTATAGCTGGGATCAAGGGTATAATGCGCTTGAAGCGATGGCAAAAGGAAAAGTAGTTTTTACGGGTGCCGAAAATGTGTTTGAAATACACTATAATTTAGACACCAAAGTAGCGATTAACGCTCTTCCAAATGTTTCATACTTGGTAAATGAATTATCTTATTTGATCGAAAACCCAGAACAAATTGAAATTATTTCACATAATGCAAGACAATTTATCGAACAAGAGCACCATTATATCAAACAAGCACAACACTATTTGAATGTTTGGGAATCAACATCAATTTGAAAAAATATTTAAGATGAAAACTAATTTATTTTCTAAAAACAAACAGATTTTCTTTTTGATTATTCTATTTTCAGTCATGAAAATTTCATTAGTAGGTCGTGGTTTTTTGGCATTTCCAGATGAAAATAGGTATCGTGAAACGGGATTATTGCTCAAAAGTTTAGCTCAAGGCGATATCGTAAATGCCATAACTCATGTTTTTGCTACTCAAGGTCGTCCAGGAGATGCTTTGTTAAAAATTATTCCTATGTCTGGACAAGTAGCAACAGCTCGCATTTTTGGATGCGAAATATATGAAAGTGATAATGCCTGGCCGCTTTTTATATACAACTATTTGATATACATTGGTTTACTAATTATTCATTTTCTGTTTTCAAATTTGTTTTTAAAAAACAAAACTTTTAGCTTGCTCTCCGTTTTTGTTTTTTCAAGTTTATTAATATCGTATATATCCTTGCGCCATGCCGATCCCTATGATGCAAGTTTACTGCTTTTGTATTTTGTTTTTTACAAAATGATGGTTTATTTAAAAATAAAAAAAGGGTCAAATTTCAAATATTTACTCTTCGGATTCATTGCTTTTTTCGGATATTTGTGTTATCCAGGATATATATTGTTGTTTTTTGCTATTCCTATAGTGTATTTTTTGACCGATTTGCGTTTTGCAGAAATGTCAACAAAAACAACAAATATGTTTTTTTATTGCATCGGAAGCGTGTCATGTTTGCTGTTTTTTGAAATGGCCTCTCGCGCAGTTGATCAATCTTTTATTCAAAATTCCATGGCTCTTTCAACCACAATTACGCAGGGTAGTTTTGATGAGTGCTTTTCGTTTTTTATAAAATATCTTACTGAAGTTGAGAATTTTACAGGGTTTTTATTGCTTTTTGGCTTAATAGCATTTATAGTATTTGGTGTTTTTGATTTTAAAAAAACAAAAACAGTTTCACCAATTTATATCCTGTTTTTGGTTCTTTTGGCTTTGTATTTTTTGTATGCCGCTTTAGGATATTGGGGCCACAAAGTGGTTTACTATGCAAGATTGCTCAGGCAATTTATGCCTTTTTTGGTTTTAATATTGATAGTCATTTTGCAAAAAATTGTGATTTTATTGAAAATGAAAAAATGGGTAAAACAAGTTTATTTGTCTATTTTTTTATTAGCAGTTTCAATTCAATTTAGTTTGGTTTTCTTGCCTTATCAGCAGGTTTATTATCCAAAAGATATCGCATGGCAAATCTATAATGAATATCATTTTAGTAGTTTTAGCAACTATTTTGAATATTCCAAAAGCTGGTCTGAGGTGCCAAATTTGGCAACTATGAAAATTAAAATAGCTTCAAAAACAAACAAAAAATTACTTTTTGTAAATGTTTGTAACCTTTATCCATTTGACGATTTACAATTTTATAAACCATTTCGACAACCCAATAATTATCAGCTTTTGATTTCAAAACCCTGTAGTTTAAATTTCAAAGCCTATCAATTTGAAGGATATAATATTCATGCCAGAAAAAATTTAGACTCGATTGGATTAAAATGTATGGTTTTTATAGAAAAATAAGTATTTTTACAAGAAAAAAATGACGACTACGCTTGATGATGTTCAATTTATTGAAATTCCAACAAAATTCAAAAATGGGTTGTATCGAGCTGATATTATGCAGAACACCATGCCTTTTGCCTTCAAACGGATTTATTATCTATATGACATTCCAACGTCGGCCAAGCGTGGCGGTCATGCCCATATTGCACAAAATGAAATTTTGATTGCCATCAAAGGCAGTTTTGATGTTGTGATTGACGACGGTGTTCAAAAAAAAACCATCACATTAAGCAAACCAAACATTGGTTTTCAAATAGTTACAGGAATTTGGCGCGATTTAGATAATTTCTCAGAGGGTTCTATCTGTTTGGTTTTGGCACAAGATATTTATGATGAAAATGATTATATCAGAGAATATTCTGATTTTTTATTATATAAAAATAAATAAGTATTTTAAAATTTACCATTTAAGTTATTCATTTTCTAACAAATCGGGGCGTCTATTTTTGGTATGTTCAAGAGACATTTGTTCACGCCATTGGTCGATTTTTGCAAAATTTCCATTTGTCAAAACTTCTGGAACCTTCCAGCCTTTATAGTCCGCTGGTCGAGTATAAATTGGTCCCGACAACAAATTATCTTGAAAACTATCTGTGAGTGCCGAGGTTTCATCACTCAAAACTCCGGGTATCAACCTTATCAATGCGTCTGATAAAACTAATGCTCCCAACTCTCCACCACTCAAAACGTAGTCGCCAATCGAAATTTCGCTGGTTATAAAGTGATCTCTAACGCGTTGATCTACACCTTTATAGTGACCGCACAAAATGATGATATTGTCTAACATCGACATTTTGTTGGCCATTTTTTGATTTAAAGTCACTCCATCAGGTGTCATATAAATAATTTCGTCATACTGCCTTTGGCATTTCAAAAAACTAATACAGGCATCAATAGGTTGAATGTTCATCACCATCCCGGCACCACCACCGTATTGATAATCATCAACACTTTTTTGTTTGTTTGTTGTATAATCTCGAAGATTATGAAAATGCACTTCAACATGCCCTTTATCGATGGCTCGTTTCAAAATTGAAGCTTCAAAAGGGCTTTTGAGCAATTCGGGCAAGATGGTAATAATGTCAATTCTCATTTAATAACCGTTTTTATATTTTTTTAGTTTTTCAAAAACCAAATTAAAATTTGGAGTTTTTATTTTAAATTCAATTCCTTGATTTACAACATATTGTGTTAATGATTGCAGTTCAATCGCACGATGATTCAAAAAATCACGGTGCATTGATGATGTTGCGTCTTGAGGTGCAATTTGTAGTTTTTGAATAGTTTGTTCTATAATATTTTTTGGTAACTTAATTTTTTTTGCTTTTGCCAAATCTACTATTTCTTTCAAAAGTTGCGAATAAAACGCAAAATTTTCAGTCAAAATTTGACCTATATTTTGATTCAAAAAAGTGGTTGCTGTGGCTAAAGTTGCTATAAATACAAATTTTTCCCAGACGGTTTCTTCGATATTTTGAACCAAATGACTGTCTATATTTGCACTTTTAAATAGGTTTTGTAAAGGAATCAAATTTTCCAATTTAGTATTCTGTGAACCAAAATGTAAAGATTCAAAAGGGCCAGTTTTTTGAATTTTTCCAGGCAAAACAATCATTGAGACAATATATACACACGCTTGTAAAACCTCATTTTTTGGAAAAATTTTCCGAATTCTATCGGTCGCATCAACACCATTATAAAGTGGTAATATAATGGTTTTTAGAGCTATACAATCTTTTATTGCGGCCAAACTACTTTCGATATGATAAGTTTTGGTGGTGCAAATTAAATAATCCAAAATACCAATTTCAGTTGGAATATCGGACACGATTGAAGGAAAAACTTGCATTTCGGATTGGTCTGAAATAATGGTTAATCCATTTTGAGCAATTGTACTTAGGGTTTTGCCTCGAGCAATAAAAACAATTTCTATGTGTTGATGATTTTGGTATTTTTTTGCCAAAAGCCCACCAAAATAGCCTCCTACACCACCTATTCCTAAAATTCCGATACGGGTTTTCATTTGAGCCATCAGTATTTTTAAAATTCGTTTAAAAAAATGCAGACCTATAAGCCGGATTCTGTCACCAAAAAATCGGTGCCTTATCATTTATCTGGCCACAATATTGCTATTGCGATCTATCTTTCTACCCTTCAACAACGGACGAGAAGCCCTTAACTATTGATATACTTGAAATTTCACCGCATAGAGTTTACCTGGTTTCACTACAGCTTAACCTGTACATACTTTCTGTTGCACTTGTCCTTTTGTGATTGCTCACAACGACGGGCGTTACCCGCTATGCTTCTCTTTGGTGTCCGGACTTTCCTCCCCAAATTTTGGAGCGATAAGGCGGTCTGCGGGGCAAATATACTGATTTTTATGCCAAATTAAAATATATTTTTGTAGATTAGTAAGCTTTGGTTGTGGTTTTAAACAGAATATATTTTATTTTTTATGGCATATAATACCAAACCAATTCGTGATTTTAGTTCCAATTTGCTAAAAATTTCTTCGCGGTATCCTTCTACGGTTTTTGGGCTAATGTGCATGACTTCTGCAATTTCTTTGTATGTTTTTTCTGTACAACATAATTTTACAAATTCAATTTCTTTGTCACGAAGCTGAATTTTGTTTTTGATTTTATCATATCTATTTACCAAAATTCCCGAAACCAATTCGGTATAATAAATACCACTTTCAATCACAATTGTCATCGCTTCTTCAAACATATTTGGCGAAGTGTCTTTTAACAAATAGCCACGAGCACCATTTTTGAGCATTTTAATAATTGTATCTTCATCATCGTTTAGCGAAAGTGCTAAAACTTTTTGTGATGGTCTGTTTTTCCCAACCCATTTCATGGTTTGAATTCCATCCAAAATAGGCATATTTACATCCAAAAGCACTAAATCTGCTTCAAATGTTGGGTTTGAGTCTAAAAAATCAACAAATAACTTGCCATTCTCAAAGGTGTTAACAACTTCAAAATTTTCAAAGCTATTCAGCAAAAATTTGAGTGATTGTGTAAACAGTGTGTGATCGTCAACAAGAATTATTTTATAAATGGAATCAGTTTTCATGGTTTGTAGGTATTGGATAATCGAGCAATAAGCAACTGCCAAATTTGTTTGAGGTTACGTTAAGTTTGGCACCTATTAGTTTGGCACGAAGTTTCATGTTTCTAATTCCGGCGCCATTTTTGTTTACAGATTGATCAAATCCGACGCCATAATCGATCAATTTTATAACAATATTTTGGACTGAAATTATAATTTTCAAATCAAAAATAGTGCTCTGCGAGTGCCTCAAAATATTGTGTATTCCTTCTTGAAAAATCCGATAAATAAACAATTCATGTTCAAAATTAATTTCGGGTTTTTCGCCTTCAACCTCAAATACACATTTGAATTTTTTGAGTTTTGTAACCCTCGAAATATCATTTTTTAGTGCCTCTATAAAATTTGTTTCTGCAAGATTTTCTTTATTAATAATGCGCGATAAAATTCTAATTTCGTTCACAGAACTTGAAACACATTCTTGAATATCTTTTAATTCTTCAGACAAAATTGGTGTTTTTTTTTGTTCCAAAACATGAATTTTCAGAAGCGCAACTGTAAGAATTTGACCAATATTGTCGTGCAATTCTTTGCTAATTTCAGACAATGTTTGGTCTTTTATTTCGATTCGTGTATTGATAAGTTCGTTTTTAAAATGTAATTTTGACTGCATTTTTTCCAAAATAAATGATGTCTTTTTTTTCTGAAAGTAGAAAAAAAAGGCAAACAAGGTAACCATCAAAATTATAAAAACAACACTTGATGAGATAATTAATAATTGTATTTCTTCTCGCTCCATATAAATCCGATTATAAAACAAAGGTGCATTAATAAATTTAATAAAAATAGAATAAAATCAAAAACTAAAAAGCTACTGTTAAAATTGAGAAAAAATTGGAAACTCGCCATAAAAGGAAGCATTGGAATATGAAAAACCATTATGCCTAAAATATACCAAAAAAAACAAGATTTTTTAAAATTTTCGACTTTGTCGGAATTTAAGATTTCAAAAAAATACATACAAGATAGTACAACAGTAAGCACTACTCCAAATGCAAAATAATTGGAAAATGTAGCGTCATCATGTTTGTAAAAATAAAAATCAAAAACAAAATAAAACCAGAAAAATAGTAATGAAATCAAAGATAAATTTGATTTTAGTTTATTTTTTATCAATTTTGAAAATAAAATGAAATAACAACTAAAACTAACAACAGTATAAAACACCATTAAATTATTGTTTTTCAAAAAATCATAATCAGGACGAATGAGCCCAACTGCTTCTGTCAAAAAAGATATCAAAATCAAAAACAAAGGTAATTTTGATTTGAATGTTGGTAATTTTTTAAAATTAAATAGCCCTACAAGCCCTGAAGCAAAGTTCAAAACAATGATAAAATCACTTAAATAATGAAACATCTATTTTTTTTTAATGAAATCAAAAATAGCACAAATTTTATCAAATTGCACTATGATTATTCAATTTCTACTATTTTTTCTTTGGGTAACAACCTTTTGGAGGTTTTGTAAACGAGCCATAGTTCATAGCTGAAATTTCAACAACATCTTCAAAATCAAACGATTGCGGTTCGGTAGCTTTGTTTGTAGTCGGACAAACAAATAAGGTTGTCATTCCTGCTTTTTCTGGGTCTATAAAATCAGTTGGATAAACCCCAAAATAAAATCGGATTCCGTTTATCTCATAATTTTTTTCTTGAGATTCAGTCTTCAAATAAGCCAAATATAATTCCATTTCTTCTATCGAAAACCAAACCGATGTAGCGTCTTGGTTGAAGTTTGGGCTGTTTTCTCGACTTATGATATAATTTTGACTCAGTGCTTTGGCGAATGCTGTTGTAATTAAATTTGTGGGTTTCATATCTCTAAATGTTTAAATTAATTGGTAAAAATATAGCAACCTAAAAAGCCATAAAAGGGGAAAAAAACCCTTTTTTTGGCGGGGAAAAACCCCCGTAATTGGTTATGATAATACATTTCATTGAAAAACTTTTTTTTTAAAAAACGGATTTTTTTATCCAATTGAAAATGATTATATTTGCTAACCATTTTTAAATTTAAACAAACTTTAGAATAGCATGACAAAAATTAAAGTAGCCAATCCAGTGGTAGAGCTTGATGGCGATGAAATGACAAGAATAATTTGGACTTTTATTAAAGAAAAACTTATTTTGCCTTATCTTGATTTGGATATCAAGTATTATGATTTGGGTATCGAAAGCCGCGAAGCAACCAAAGATCAAATTACGATAGACTCGGCAGAGGCTATAAAAAAATACAATGTTGGCATCAAATGTGCAACTATCACTCCAGATGAAGAGCGTGTAAAAGAATTTAATCTTTCGAAAATGTGGAAATCCCCAAACGGTACTATTCGAAATATTGTTGGCGGTACCGTTTTTCGCGAACCTATCATCATGAGTAATGTGCCCAGATATGTTCAGGGTTGGACAAAACCAATTGTGATTGGGCGTCACGCTTTTGGCGATCAATATAAAGCAACAGATACTGTCATAAAAGGAAAAGGAAAACTCACTATGACATTTGTTCCTGATGCCGGCGAAACACAAACTTGGGAAGTATTTGATTTTGATGGTGATGGAGTTGCCATGGCGATGTATAACACTGATGAAAGTATTTATGGTTTTGCTCATTCGTCTTTTCAAATGGCTCTTACCAAAAAATGGCCTTTATATTTGTCAACCAAAAATACCATTTTGAAGGCTTATGACGGTCGTTTTAAAGATATTTTTGAAGAAGTTTTTCAATCTACATATAAAGCCGAATTTGACAAAAATGGTATGGTTTATGAACACAGATTGATTGATGATATGGTTGCTTCTGCCATGAAATGGAGCGGCGGATTTGTTTGGGCTTGCAAAAATTATGATGGCGATGTGCAATCTGATACCGTAGCACAAGGATTTGGTTCATTGGGTTTGATGACCTCTGTATTGGTCACTCCCGACGGAAAAACCGTTGAGGCCGAGGCGGCACACGGTACCGTTACGCGTCACTATCGCATGCACCAACAAGGAAAAGCAACTTCAACAAACCCAATTGCATCAATATTTGCTTGGACTCGAGGTTTGGAGCACCGCGGAAAATTGGATAATAATCAAGAGTTGATTAATTTTTGTAACACACTTGAGCAAGTTTGCATTGATACCGTCGAAAGCGGAAAAATGACCAAAGATTTGGCCATGTTGGTCAAACCAATTGGCTTGACCGAAGCCGATTATCTTACTACAGAAAATTTTCTGGAAGCAATCAAAGAAAATTTAGAAAACAAATTGACATAAAATATTTTTAAACTGCCTAATTATGGGCAGTTTTTTTTTACATTTACAAAAAATTGATCTTGAAAAATTTTTTATTAATAGCCGTTTTTATGTGTCAACCATTATTATATGGGCAACTTGGTTTTTGTAATGGTAGTAAAGGCGAGCCAGTTTTTTTTGAAAATTTTGGTAGTGGCACCAATTTTGGTCCAGCACTTGCTCCAGGAATAACCTCATACAACTATATAGGTAGCGATCCAAATGATGGTTTTTATACTTTGTTTCACAAAACTTTTTTCTGGAACTCTTGGCACAATTCAGACGATCATACGCCAGATAATCAAGTAGATGGCACAAACGGAAAGGCATTATTAGTTAATGCAAGTTTTACGGCAGGCGAGTTTTATAAACGCAAAGTAAACGGACTTTGCGTAAATACCACTTTTGAATTTACGGCATGGATCATGAATGTCTATAATCCTACTTCAAACATTTGTGCCGGCACAGGAATACCTGTGAATATTAAATTTGAAATTTGGGATGCTACCGAAACTACTTTGCTCAAATCTGGAGATACTGGCGCGATAAACGGAACTCCAACGGCGGTTTGGACTCAATTTGCTCTGAATTTTACAACGCTTCCTGGGCAAACAGATATTGTTTTGAAAATGAAAAACAACGGTGTTGGCGGATGCGGAAACGATTTGGCAATAGATGACATTATGTTTCGCTCTTGTGGCGATTTTGCAACTATTAGCACCGCCGGAATTACAGGGAATAGTGCCAATATTTGTGATAGCAATATACCCATCAATATGCCTTTAAGCATCAATGTATCAAGCACGCAACCTCACGTATTTCAATGGCAAGAAAGCATAGACAATAGCACTTGGTTTGATATTATTGGTCAAACAAATGCTATACTTAATGTTTCAAATTTGATGACAACAGATTATTTTCGTGTCAAAGTAGCACAGGATATTCAAAATCTTTCAAACCCTTTTTGTTATACAATATCAGATGTTTTTAGCATTACGGTTTATCCAAAACCCCCACCTCCTACCTCCCTTGGTGACAAATTTGTTTGTGACAACGAACCCTTTCCAGCGCTTGCTGTTACGCCAAATTCTGGCACCGATGTAAGTTGGTTTGACGCACCTTTGAATGGAAATTTATTGCTAAAAAATTCAAACAACTATATACCAACTGCTGCCGGAACCTTTTATGCCGAAAGTTATCCACCAAACACCAATTGTATCAGTTTTGCCAGAACCCCAGTGAAATTAACGGTTTTGACCTCACCAATTATGACAGATCAACTGTTTGACCTATGCGATGGCGCCAAAATAACATTAAATGCTGATATTCTAAACGCAACCTACAAATGGTCAACTACCGAAACTACTCAAACAATTGAAGTTTCAAAACCAGGGATTTATAGCGTTATTGCCACCAATTTGGCAAACTGTTCTGCAACCAAAAAAATTACTGTCATAGGACATAGCACTCCAAAAATTGTAAGTGTTCAAACAAATGAAACTACTGTAACCATTAACCCACTTCAAATTGGGGATTTTGAATATTCGATTGATGGTATTAATTATCAAAATGGAAATGTTTTTGAAAACGTAACTGGTGGCCTCAATACCGCTTATATCAGAGAACTACACCTATGCGGAATCGACAAAAAAGATTTTATTTTGATTGTAGTTCCACTGTTTTTTACTCCCAATAATGATGCAATCAACGACTATTTTGAAGTGCTTGGACTTTCGCTTTTGCAAAACGCTACTATAAATATATTTGATAGATTTGGTGTCTTGATCACACAGCTAAGTGCAATAAACCCACGTTGGGATGGCACCAAATTTGGAAAAAAACTTCCATCAGACGATTATTGGTTTGTGATGAATCTTCCAAACGAAATCGAAAAACGAGGCAGTTTTAGTCTAAAAAGATGAAATTAAGATGCTGATTATTATTTATAAAGTATTCTGATTGCAAACTCCAAATTTAAAAACATACTATACTATGAAAAAATTAATCCAAAACAGTTTTTACTTTATCATAACATTCTTTTTTATTGCCTCTCATGCACAAACAGGTGTCATTGCACACAAAGCTATGGTTGTTTCGGCACGCTCTGAAGCCTCTGAAATTGGGTTGCAAATCATCAAAAACGGTGGCAACGCCTTTGACGCCATGATTGCAACAGAGCTGGCACTTGCCGTATGTTATCCACAAGCAGGCAACCTTGGCGGAGGCGGATTTATGGTATATCGAAAAGCAAACGGAGAAACAGGAGCCCTCGACTATCGTGAAAAAGCACCCGAAAAAGCAACCAAAGATATGTATTTGGACCCAAGCGGAAACGTAATTGCGGGTTTGAGCACACAATCGGCAATAGCAATTGGTGTTCCCGGCACCATAGCCGGAATATTTGAAGTGCATCACAAAATGGGCAAATTAACACTTTCACAAATATTAGAACCGATCATCAAACTGGCCGAAAAAGGCGTAGTCGTATCCGCAAATGATGCAAAAATATTAGCAGAGTATCGCAAAATTTTTGTTGAAGTAAATGGCACAAATAGTTTGTTTTCAAAAGAATATAAAAAAAATGATACCATAAAATATTTTGCGCTGTCCAAAACCTTAAAACGAATCGCCAAAAACGGTCGAGACGAATTTTATCGAGGAGAAACTGCAAAAATTTTAATTGATTTTCTCAAACAAAAAGGAGGTAATATGACCCTAAACGACCTACAATCCTACCAAGCCAAGTGGCGAAAACCCATCACATTTCAATACAAAGACCTCAAAATCATTTCGATGTCGCCACCAAGCAGCGGTGGCATTTGCCTGAATCAAATCATGAAAATGATCGAGCCCTACAAGCTGTCTAAAATGGGGCACAACACCCAAAAAACAATTCAACTAATTGTCGAAGCAGAAAGACGCGCATATTCCGACCGAAATTTTTATCTCGGCGACCCGGATTTTGTAAACATTCCAACCCAAAATCTCACCTCACAAAAATACCTTAAAAACCGAATGGCAAACTTTTCGTTCAACAAAGCCACCAAATCAAGCGAAATAAATAGAGGTGTAATACAAGCATCAGAGAGCACACAAACCACACACTACTCGATTGTGGACACCGAAGGAAATGCTGTATCGGCAACTACAACACTCAATGATCACTATGGGTCCAAAATATATTGTGACCAGCTTGGCATATTTTTAAACAACCAAATGGACGATTTTTCGGCAAAACCAGGCACACCAAACCTCTATGGCCTCACGGGTTCACAAGCCAATAGCATCGCAGCACACAAACGAATGCTAAGCTCAATGACCCCAACAATTGTCGAAAAAAACAACAAACTCCTAATGGTCGTTGGCACACCAGGAGGTTCAACCATCATCACATCGGTACTACAAACTATTCTCAACGTCACCCAATTCAAGATGGGAATGCAACAAGCCGTCAATGCACCAAAATTCCACCACCAATGGCTACCAGACGAAATTGTATTTGAACCCGAAGGTTTCGACCCAAAACTACTCCAGGATTTACGTCAAAAAGGATACAACATCATTCAAAAAAACGCCGTTATCCTTGGCAAAATCGATGCCATACTACAGCTTCAAAACGGAACCCTCGAAGGTGGTGCAGACACCCGTGGCGACGACACCGCCCTTGGATTTTAAATTTCAAAACCACATAAACAACAGATTTTTTTTCTTTTTTTGGCGCACACCTCTCCTATCACAAGCCACCCGTCCCGCTGCACGCTATATCTTTTTTTGGTTTTTTTCAAAAACCAAAAAAAGGATACCGCTACATCGGGGCGATTATAGACCTTTAGGGTTTTCAACTTGTTGTTGGTTTTTGGTAGGTCAAAACAATGTAATTTCATCCAAAGCATTTCAACCATCACGCGCTATACAGTTTGTATTGTCACACATTTACTTGAGCAAGGCACAGACATTAGATTTATACGAGAATTATTAGGCCATAACGATATTAAAACCAACTTATTATATACACAAGTATATGACAAAACAGAACGAAAAATATTAGTCCATTAGACACAACGTTATAAAAATGTTTATATTTCTATTATTAAAAAGCAATTCACAAATAAGCAATGCGCTTTTTGAAATAGTTTTTTATTAAAACAACGTTAATTTATGATTTATACAATTTCAACTTTTTTTAGTTGCGTGTATTTATGAGTTATATGTAATTTTAAAAAACAAAAAAGCAACAGAATTAACTAATAAAAATTTATATTTGCAATAAAAAGAATATATGCAAAATTCAATTGATTTATTTTCAGGTTGTGGTGGAATGACACTTGGCTTTGGATGGGCAGGTTTTAATTCAGTACTTGCCTCTGATATTGATGAAAATTGTGAAAAAACTTTTGCAACAAACTTTCCTGAAATTCCATTTCTTTGTGGAGATTTATCAGAATTCACAAAAGATGAATTTGATAAAATTATTTCAGAAAAAGAAATTGATGTGATTATTGGCGGTCCGCCTTGTCAAGGATTTAGTTTAGCTAATAAAAAAAGAAATAAAGTATCAGAAGACCCGCGAAATAAACTTTTTTATGAATTTGTTAAAACTATAAACTGGTACAATCCTAAATCATTTGTAATGGAAAATGTTAAAGGATTATTATCTATGGAAACAGGGCAAGTAATTAAACAAATCCAAAATGAGTTTGAAAATTCGGGTAAATTTGGATATGAAGTAAGAACAAAAGTTCTAAAAGCTTCTGATTACGGTGTTCCTCAATCAAGAGAAAGAGTAATTATTATAGGAATAAGAAAAGATTTAGAATTAGTTCCTGAATTTCCATCAAAAAAATATGAAAAGGAAATAACAGTGGAAGAAGCAATCAGTGATTTACCAAAAATAAATGCAGGAGAAGGTGAAGAAAAATTGAATTATGCAAGTAAGCCAATGAATGATTATCAACAATTTATGCGTAAAAATTCTAAAAAAGTTTTTAATCATATTGCAATGCGTCACACTCAAAGGTTGATTGACAGATTTAGAGCAATTCAACCAGGTAAAAACCTACTAGATGTATGGGAAACTCACGGAGCAGTACAAAGAGGAAATCCAAATGAAAAATCAAATGTAAAATTTAGTCAAAACAACTTGAGATTGATTGCAAATAAGCCAGCTCCAACAATTGCAGCATCTTTTCAAAGTAATTTTATACATCCATTTTTAGATAGAAATTTTACTGCAAGAGAAGGTGCAAGATTACAATCTTTTCCAGATGATTTCATTTTTGAAGGAATGAGAACTAAAATGAGTTGGGAAAAAGGTTTAAGTCAATATCAACAAATCGGAAATGCAGTACCGCCATTGATGGCATTTGAAATAGCTACAACTCTTAAAAGAGTGCTTGAAAATGGTAATTATGACGAACCAATGGAAGAAAATCAATTTTTAATTTTTAATGAACCTGAAATAATATATAATGAATAATCAAGAATTAATTGCATTTTTAAATACTTTAGATTTAAGTGTTTACAAACACGCTTCAAATATTATTGCAAAATTTGGAAATTGGGCAACTTTAAGTCAAGCTCAAAAAAATGCACTTCCAATAATTGCGAATGAATACTTTAATTTTATAAGTGCAAACAATCATATTATTGGTTATTCTGAACAAAACATCATAGATAGAACAATATTACTTAACAACTATTACAACTTCATTAATGTAAATCAATACGATAATGTTTTTACATCTCAAGGTAAATTTAGACCCACAATTTTAGAAGAATTTATGTATATTCTTTTCAAAGATTTAATAAACGAAGTGAAAGTAAATCTTGAAGATTCAAATAATAATTTAAGAGTTGGAAGCTCTAGAGCATATACAAATTTATTTTTTTCAGGATCAAATTTTCAAGAATTTGTGAATTCTCCACAAATAGGAATAAATGATAAAGACCAAGATTTTGCAATTTATAGACCTATCAGCATTACAATTGGTGATTCAAATTCTATAAATACTAACTTACCTATTGTTGCAATTGAGAACAAAACATATATTGATAAAACAATGTTAGAGGGTTCAATTGCTACAGCAGAAAAAGTTAAGTCTGGAAATCCATATTCTTTATTTTTCATAGTAACAGAAAATTATGATGTTGATTTAAAAGTAGACCCAATTTATTCTAAAATAGACCAAATTTATGTATTGAGAAAATCTAAAAGAGCAAAAAATCAACCAATTCAACCAATATATTCTGATGTTTTATTAGATTTGGTTTCACAAGTTAGAATTCATTTAACTAGAAATTGGAGTGATGTTTCTGCTAAATTAACTAATACAGGTAAAATACTATAAAAAAAAACTACCTACAAAAGCCAGCCTTTCCTTGACCTTTAAAAGTAAATATGAATTGCAATCATCGAATACCTACAAAAAACATAACCCATAAGATAAACTCCGCTTGTTCGGAACCGTTTGGATATTTTTTAACATTTGGGAGTTTTGAAAACTTAAAAGTCTCATTTCGCCCCGATGCAGCGGCATCCTTTTTGGATTTTCTTTTTCAGAAAACCCAAAAAGATATAGCGTGCAGCGGGTCAGGTGGTGTGCGAGAAGGGTAGTGTGCGACAAAAAAACCATAATGACATATTTGGAGAAAGCGTGTGCGGAGAATCTCTAAAAAGGAGAAAAAATTACATTTTAACAAAAATATAAGCATTAATTTTGTCTGTTAGAGAACTACATCTAAAAAATAGCATTATTTTTGTGCATTAGACCCAAAAAATAGTTTAGATTGAAAAAAATATTAATCTCTTTTTCATATATATTTCATCCTTTGTTTGTGCCAACGATGGCATTATTGCTCTATTGGACTCATAATGTTGGTCGTTTTGGAATGAATGATTTTTATTTACTTTTATTCCAAGTTGTTATCTTAACGATTTTGATTCCAATTTCATTTTTTTTTCTTTTAAAGAGTTTGGGCAAAGTAGATAATATCATGATTGCCAACAAAAGTCAACGTATTTTGCCTCTTATAATTCATATTATTTTGCTGCTAATTTTATTAAAAAGGAGCCAAAATTTGGAAAATTATCCAGAATTATATTATTTTTTTATAGGTAGTATATTTAGCACATTTTTGGCTTTGTTTCTAATTTTTATGGGACATAAAGCAAGTTTGCACCTCATTGGTATTAGTGCTCTTGTTGTTTTTGTTATAGAATTAAGTTTGTATTTTGAGATTCGAATGTTGCTGACAATAATATGTTTGTCGAGTTGTATTGGTCTTGTTGCAAGTTCTCGATTAGAAATGAAAGCCCACAATAGCAAAGAACTAACACTTGGTTTTTTGGTTGGCATTATGCCACAGTTGATACTTTTTTATTTTTGGAAATAGATTTAAAAGAAAAACCTTACTTTGAAAAGCAAGGTTTTTTTATAAATGAATCAATAATTAAGTGAACCTTTTAAATTTCATTTTGTTAATTTAAACAAATTTAAAATTAAAATACTGATTAAATCACAATTTTATATTAAATTTTTGTTCAAAAGATTTATTGGTGATAAATAAGTCCAAAAACCAAACTTTGTGTTCCAAAATTTGCATCGAGTTTTGGATTTGTAGTTGCAAAAGTGGCAAATCGATATGCCATTTGAATGCCTATATTTTCAATTTCAAAAACCAATCCTTCAGACAATTGAAGGGTTGTGAGTGCTGCCGAATATGTCTTTGGTTTGCCATCATTGTTTTTTGTGGTTCCATTTAATTGATCATAAAACCGCTCGACATCATGGCTATAAAATATAAAGGCAAAGGCAAAACCATTTGTCCATTCGATCAAAATTTGCTTTTTGAAAGTGATTCTAAATTGACATTATTTGTTCCTTACACAATACTTGGGTATTTTATTACAGAAAACCATGAAAGTTGTCAAAACGTACACAATTGGTTTGCCCGTCAAATTTATAATTCAAAGCCATTGCACTCTTGTGGTCCTTGAGAGAAAAATCAGTTTTTTAACACTGCATTTCGTAAAATTGTTTTTTATATCGAAAAATCACACCAACAGCAAGCCTTCAACTAATAACTTTTTGGTTATTTGTTATGCACGCATACTATTTTTTTTTATATTTACACAAAAATTAAAAACTATGAATTTTTCAGCAAAAATGCTTCGCGATGGCGCCCTTGATGGCAAAGTAATTGTAGTTACCGGAGGCGGCAGTGGATTGGGCAAAGCCATGACCCAATATTTTCTAGAATTGGGTGCCAAGGTCGCCATAACTTCACGAGATCTTGATAAACTAAAAACCACAGCAACGGCACTAGAGCTTGAAACTGGGGGTAGATGTTTGCCGATTCAGTGTGATGTTCGTCATTATGACCAAGTAGAAAGTATGTTGCAAACCGTAATTTCAACTTTTGGAAAAGTTGATGTTTTACTTAACAATGCCGCAGGAAACTTTATCTCGCCAACAGAAAGATTATCGGCAAATGCGTTTGATACTGTCATCGATATAGTTTTGAAAGGCACCAAAAATTGTACCCTCGCCTTTGGCAAACATTGGATAGAAAACAAACAAGTCAATACTAATATACTTAATATTGTAACTACTTATGCTTGGACCGGCTCGGCTTATGTAGTGCCAAGTGCCACCGCAAAAGCAGGCGTTTTGGCCATGACACGAAGTTTGGCAGTCGAATGGGCAAAATATGGCATTCGTACCAACGCAATTGCACCAGGACCTTTTCCAACAAAAGGGGCATGGGACAGACTTTTGCCAGGCGATTTGGCAGAGAAATTTGACATGGCAAAAAAAGTACCGCTAAAACGTGTGGGTGATCATCAAGAATTAGCCAATTTGGCAGCATATTTGGTGTCAGATTTCTCTGCATATATTAATGGTGAAGTTGTGGTTATTGATGGTGGTGAATGGCTCAAAGGTGCCGGACAATTTAACCTTTTAGAAGCAATTCCAGAAGAAATGTGGGATATGCTTGAAGCGATGATCAAAGCCAAGAAAAAGGGATAGTTTTAAATATAAGGTTTGTTTTTTTTTAATTTAAACCTAAAAACTGCTTATCTTTGTAACCTAAAAAAAGAGCGAATGAATTTGTATAATATCCCTAAAATAAAACATTTAGAAAGCAATAACTTTTTTCTCCTTGCTGGACCCTGTGCCATTGAAGGCGAAGCTATGGCGATGCAAATTGCTGAAAAATTGGTTGAAATTTCAAACAAATTACAAATTCCTTTCGTTTTTAAAGGTTCTTTCAAAAAAGCAAACCGTTCTAGAATAGATAGTTTTTCTGGAATTGGAGATATTAAAGCGTTAGAGATTTTGCAAAAAGTGGGTACAACCTTTGATATTCCAACGGTTACAGATATTCACACAAACGAAGATGCCGAAATGGCTGCACAATATGTTGATGTGCTTCAAATCCCTGCTTTTTTGGTAAGACAAACAGATTTGTTGGTTGCTGCCGCAAAAACTGGCAAAATAGTGAATCTCAAAAAAGGGCAATTTATGAGCCCCGAAAGTATGAAACACGCCGTTCAAAAAGTGTTAGATTGTGATAATCAAAACATTATGATTACAGATCGAGGCAGTATGTTTGGGTATCAAGATATGGTAGTCGATTTTAGAGGCATTCCAACGATGCAACATTTTGCCACAACCGTGCTTGATGTGACCCACTCGTTGCAACAACCCAATCAAATTGTAGGTGTTACAGGTGGCAGACCAGATATGATTGAAACCATTGCCAAAGCAGGCATAGCGGTTGGTGTAGATGGTATTTTTATAGAAACCCATTTTGACCCTGAAAATGCCAAAAGTGATGGTGCCAATATGTTGCACCTGGATTATTTTGAAGATTTGATGACCAAATTAGTTGCAATTCGTGCTACAATAAATCGTTTCTAAGCTTTTTTATCATGAAAAAAATTTTCTTTCTATTTATATTAATAATAAATTTTGCTTTTTCTCAAGAAGTTCCGTTAATACCTCAAAAATATACAGCAAACAATAAGGGCAAATTTTTCGTTTTTTGGGGCGGAAATCGAGATAATTTCAGCCACTCAGATATTCGTTTTTGGGGCAATAATTATGATTTTACGATAAAAGATGTTGTTGCAGACGACAAACCAAAAGGTTGGCATATCGATTATATCAATCCTACCCGAATGACGATTCCTCAAACCAATTTTAGATTTGGTTATTTTTTTAGCCAACATTATAATATTTCGGTTGGTGTAGATCACATGAAATATGTGATGCGTCAATTTCAAACTGTTAATATGTCAGGTACAATAGCTTCAAATATGGGTTTTGACGGCACCTATACCAACCAAGCCACAACAATGACCGAAGGTTTTTTGACTTTTGAACATACCGATGGGCTCAATTATGTCAATACTGAAATTGCCCGTTTTGATGATATTTCTGCTATATTTCGCATTAGCAATACCGACAAATTTCAAATCAATTTGACAGAAGGTGTTGGATTTGGATTGCTATTTCCAAAAACAAATACCATGCTCATGGGGCAAGAAAGACACGATGAATTTCATGTTTCAGGATATGGAATGGCAGCAAAAGCCGGGTTGCAGTTTTTGGTTTTCAAACATTATTTTGTTCAAACAGAGCTTAAAGGCGGCTACATTAATATGAGTGACATTCGCACCACTTACAACAATTCAGACAAGGCATCACAAAATTTTTTGTTTTTGGAGCGTATTGTTGCCTTTGGCGGTATGTGGGGATTTTAAACCAAAAAACTATAAATAATGAATTTAGAAAGTCAAAAAATAATCCTCAAAAAATCTGCAAAATACGTTTTTGAATCCCTTTGTGTTGTTCAGAATTTTGAAAAATTAATGCCAGAAAACACTTCAAAATTTGAAGTAACTTCAGAGGATTCTTTTATTTTTGGATTAAAAGGGATGCCAGAAATAAAATTAAAAATTAAAGAAAAAAATCCAAATTCTAAAATAATTTTAGGCGCGGCAAGCGACAAACTTCCGTTTGTATTGATTGCTACAATTGAGTTTATCACGGAAGAGGAAACGCAAGTTCAGCTTTTTTTTGAAGGCGAATTTAATGCGATGATGGCCATGATGATCAAAGGGCCTATTTCAAAATTCATCGAAACTTTGGCAGATAATATGGTGGTTTTATAAATAGAAAATATGGAAATTGTGGTCTTTGATTCAATTTTTAAAAATCAAGTAATTGATCTCATTCTGAACATTCAACAAAATGAATTCAAAGTGCCTATTTCTATAAAAGATCAACCAGATTTGAATCAAATTGAAAGTTATTATCAAACCAATAAAGGCAATTTCTGGATTGCTCTCGAAAATAAAAAGATAATAGGTACAATTGCATTACTTGATATCGACAATCAAACGGCCGTAATTAGAAAAATGTTTGTAAATCAAGATTTTAGAGGCCCAAGCCACTTAATTGGTCAATCACTTATGGATAAATTGATTTGTCATGCAGGGCAAAATCATATTCAATATTTATTTCTTGGCACAACCGAAAAAATGTTTGCTGCCCATCGTTTTTATGAAAAAAATGGTTTTGTTAAAATCAATAAAACCGAACTTCCAGAGTTATTTCCATTGGTTAAAGTTGACACTATTTTTTATAAATTGAAATTATAAAATCTTCTAAATCAATTGTTTGTTACACTCGTTAGATTATCAGTAAAATACAAATTAGAAAGATTTTGAAACTCATCACCACGCATAAAAATCGAAATATCAACATCATCAAAGCTATTTTTTCCTGCAGCCGCCAAAAGTTCGTTAGCGGCATGCAAGGTGTTTTTATGAAAATAAAAAACCCGTTCTGCTTTGTCTGTCACAACCAATCCTTTCATCAACATCTTGTTTTGAGTAGCTACACCTGTAGGACACTCGTTATTATTGCATTTTAAAGCTTGAATACAACCCAACGAAAACATAAAACCACGTGCCGAGTTGCACATGTCTGCACCCATCGCAATAGCTCGAATTATAGAATAACCCGAAATGATTTTGCCACTACAAATAACACGAATTTTGTTTCTAATTTGAAACTTGATTAACGTTTTGTTTACAAAAATCAAAGCCGGTTCAAAGGGCATCCCTACTCCATCTGCAAATTCGAGTGGTGCCGCACCCGTGCCTCCCTCTGCCCCATCAACGGTTATAAAATCTGGAAAACAATTTTGAAGGATCATTTCTTTACAAAGAGATTCGAATTCGGCAGTGTCACCAATACAAAGTTTGAAACCAATTGGTTTGCCTTTGGCTAATTTTCGTAATTGTGCAATAAAAACAATCAAACCTTTTGTGTCTGAAAAAGCACTATGACTTGGTGGAGATAAAATAGTTGTAAATGGCTTTACACCTCTAATTTTTGCAATTTGTTCGGTATTTTTTTGGGCAGGCAACACGCCTCCATGACCTGGTTTTGCTCCTTGCGAAAGTTTGATTTCGATCATTTTTACGGCTTCAAGATTGGCTTTTTCACAAAATTTTTCAGGGTCAAAAAAACCATCATCATTTCTACATCCAAAATATCCTGTTCCAATTTGCCATGTCACGTCTCCACCTTGAAGATGAAATTCGGTCAAGCCCCCCTCGCCGGTATTGTGATAAAAATTACCCTTTTTGGCTCCTTTGTTCAATGACATTATTGCGTTTTCTGACAATGATCCAAAACTCATTGCCGAAATATTTAATCTTGAAGCATTATAAGGTTGCAAACAATCTGGTCCTCCAACCATAACGCGAGGAAGTATTTCGTTTACTTTTGAAGGAAAAATAGAATGTTTAATCCCTTCATAATCAGTATTATTCAAATCTAATTGTGTGCCAAATGGAGTTGTAGCATCAATGTTTTTTGAACGCTGATATGCCAGTGAACGTTGGTTGCGCGAAAATGGTTTGCCATCGGTGTTGCGCTCTATAAAATATTGCTGTATTTCTGGTGAAATAGTTTCAAACATATAACGAAAATATCCCAAAACAGGAAAATTTCTCAAAATGGCGTGTTTTTCTTGTGTGGCATTATAGATCCCAATTAGCAGAATAATTCCAAATATGAAGCTACAAATGTAGGCTGTTTTGAAAATAATATTTACTGAAACTGTGATTAATAGTAACGAAAGCAAAAAAATAAAAAACTGTTTTCTCATCTCAAAAGGTTGTTTTATAATATACAAACATACAAAATCCTTTTTATAATTTGGTTTTAATTTGAGTTCCTTTTTTTTATAAAAAATTGAGATTTTTGGTATATTTGCAATCGATGAAAAGTATAAAATTGTGTGTTCTAATTTTGTTTAACGGCTGCTTTTTTGCAAAAAGCACGGCGCAATACATATTAATCGACGATACAAAAACAGCACAGCAATTGATCCAAAACACATTAATCAATAGCAGTTGTGCGTCGGTATCAAACTTTGTTGTGAGCGGAGGTAACTTTGGCAATTCAGATCAAAGTTTTGGCTATTTTGATGGGGCTGCATCAGGGTTTCCGTTTGCAAATGGAATCGTTTTGAGCACTTGTCGTGCCAAATCTACTTCAGGACCAAACAGCTCCATTTTGAGCGAAGACGCATCCAATTGGGTTGGGGATCTCGATTTAGAACAGGCTTTGGGCATTTCAAATACATCAAATGCAACAATTTTAGAATTCGATTTTGTACCTTTAGTCAATCAAATTAGTTTTGACTATATTTTTGCTTCTGAAGAATACCATGGCACCGCAACCTGTAGATATTCTGATGGGTTCGCATTTTTGCTCAAAAAAGCAAATACAAATGAAGTTTATCAAAACTTGGCATTGGTGCCAAACACCTCGATACCCGTAAAAGTTACATCAGTTCACCCAGACATTCCTGGTGCTTGTAGTGCAGAAAACGCGAGCTTTTTTGGGAGTTTTAATGTTGCTAATTCTCCAACCAATTTCAATGGGCAAACCGTAGTGATGACTGCCAAAGTCAATGTTCAGCCTGGTATCACTTATCACATCAAATTGGTAATTGCAGACCAAGAAAATCCAGAATATGACTCGGCAATTTTTTTAGGAGGTGGTAGTTTTAAAGTTGGTGCCAATATTGGTGTCGATAAATTAATTGCTTCAAAAAATCCAGTTTGCCATGGCGAAAAATATACATTGAACGCCCTTCAGCCCGGTGTTAATTTCTATGAATGGTATAAAGACAATCTTTTGATAAACGGTATTTCTACAGAAACTTTGGATGTTTTTGATTCTGGAACTTACCGATCTGAAATTGCTTTAGGAGGATCAGCTTGTATTGCAAAAAGTGAAGTTAAAATTGAATTTTCTCCCGCTTTTGTAACTTCGCCAATTACACTAATTGCCTGTGATGATAATAATGATAGTAAGACTTTTTTTAATTTAAAAAAAGCAGAAAACCTAATTTTGCAACAAGATTCAAATGTAGTTGGTGTTAGCTTTTTTGAAAATAAAACAGACCTAAATGCCATTTTGAACCCTATTAATTTTGAAACAATAGCACCAAAAACAGTTTTTGCAAAAGTAAAAAACGAATATAATTGCGAAAGTTTTGTGCCGCTTAATCTGTCGATTTCAAATCAAACTATTGCGATTCAAAATCCCATTATTATTTGTGATGAAGATGCCAATCAGGACGGCTATTATAAGTTTGATTTGGGGGTAACATCAAATATTACTGCACAAATCTTGCAAAACTTGCCAACAGGCTTGACCGTCAATTATTATACAAATGCCACAGACGCATCAAAAGAAACTAATGCTTTGGGTGCGGTTTTTAAAAACACTATTGCGTTTCAACAAACCATTTGGGCAAAAGTTTTGAATGGGACAGATTGTTATGGTTTGGTTTCTATATCATTAATAATTAATACATTTTCGCCGCCAAATTTTGATGACGAAACCGTATATTTGTGTGACAATTCTATTCGAAAATTGGAAGTTGCCCAAGGCTTTTCGAGCTACCTTTGGAATGATAGTAGTCATAGTTTGGATCCATATATTGTTGTAAATGCTGCTGGAAATTTTAGCGTAAGCGTTACCAATCAAAAGGGTTGCAAGGCTATAAAAAAGTTTTTTGTTAAAAATTCGAATCAAGCCTTAATTCAAGATATAGAAATTCATGATTTTGATGGGGTTAATAATTCGGTTTTAATCAACTATGATGGTTTTGGCGATTATGAATTTTCAATAGATGGCATACATTTTCAAAATTCACCTTTTTTTTTATCAGTAAAAGATGGGATTTATACCATCATTATTCAAGATAAAAACGGCTGTCTTCCAACAACCGAAACATTTTTGGTGTTGGATTATCCACGCTTTTTCAGTCCAAATAATGATGGATTGAACGATGTTTGGCGCATCCCTTTTATGGAATTAACACCAAATGCTACACTGAGTGTTTTTGATCGATTTGGAAAAATGATTTACAATACTATGGCTAATGGCGACGGCTGGAACGGAAAATTCAATAATACAATTTTGCCATCCGATGATTATTGGTTTGTTATTGAAATTGCAGGTTCCAGAAAAATGAAAGGGCATTTCACACTTATCAGATAAAAATGTATATTTGTTGTTTAAAAAAAATGATGAAAAAATATATATTTTATGCGTTCTTTTTCTTTTCATTAAATTGTTTTTCACAATTTAGTAAAACCCATTATATTCCGCCATTATCGAGCTCAAATATTCAATTAGCGCAAGAACAATTTTTGTATGTTTCTAGCCCAAGTTTGACCTCTGTAAATTTTATTTTGACACCAATTGGCGGTTCTCCAATTCACGGAGTTGTTTCGAGAGATGTTCCATTTCGATATAGTATAGGTTCGGGTAATGATACACAACTTATTATAAATCAAACTGATGCTGGTTTTATAAAAAACAACAAAGGATTTATTGTTGAAGCCGAAGATTTGGTTTATGTAACGGTTCGACTCACGGCGCATCCCAACAGATATCAAGCGGGTGGTTTGGTTTCAAAAGGATTAGCTGGGCTTGGAACGCAGTTTAGAGTTGGAGCATTTACAAACACAACTTTGCCATCGCTTGGCGAAAATCACTATACATTTGCAGCAATTTTGGCAACCGAAAACAACACATTAGTTAGTTTTAGCGATATAAAGTCGGGAGCAACATTGACCAATAATACTACTGTTGGCAATAATCCTACACCAATAACATTGAACAAAGGCGAAAGTTATGTGCTATCCGTAAGTTGCACGAATCCCTTAAATGCAGACGCTTTGATTGGTGCTGGTATAAGTTCGACCAAACCAATTGTTGTAAATTGCGGTTCGTTTGCTGGATCAAATGGTACAGATAGCCATCTTGATTTGGGTTTTGACCAAATTGTAACTGCTGATAGAACGGGTACAGACTATATTTTTGTTCGAGGAAATGGTGTAGATGAAACCGAGAGACCACTAATTGTGGCCAACGAAATGGGTACCGATGTATTTTTGAATGGAAGTTCAACTGCTTATATTACATTAAATGCTGGTCAGTATTTGGCATTAACAGGTGTGAATTTTTCGGCAAATGGTAATTTATATATCAAAACTTCCAAAAAAGCCTTTGCTTATCAAGGAATTGGCGGCACCACCGATCAAGCCAATCAAAATATGTGTTTTGTACCACCTTTGAGCTGTGAAACCCCAAAAATAATTAATAATATTCCATTTATTAACAAAATTGGTGATGATGACACTTTTATTGGAACTGTTTGTTTGGTTACAAAAGCTATGGCAACATTATCATTAATAATTGATGGGTCAAATTATTTATTAAACACATTGCCTTCAAATATTAACGTACAAGGTCCGTTTACAGTCGATGGAAATACTGATTATGTAACCTATAAATTGGCAGGCCTTACTGGCAATGTCTCTGTTATTTCTTCAAAGCAAGTTTATTTATCTTATTTTGGGTCAAGTGGTTTTGCTACTTATGGTGGCTATTATTCAGGATTTACTTTTGATCCAGAATTGTCATTTGACAAATTAAACACAACAACCGCAGGCTGTTTTCCAAATGTAAAGTTATCTGTCAATTTGCTTACGGCTTTTGATAAATACAAGTGGTTCAACAGTAATGTGGAAATTATTGGAGAAACCCAAAATTTTTATACACCAACTGCACCTGGTTTTTATCACGTGGAAGCTTCAATTACAGAATGCGGCACGACACGAAGCTCCGACGAAATTCCGGTAAGTGCTTGCCCAACAAATTTAGACAATGATTTGGCAAACGATAATATTGATTTGGATTTTGATAATGATGGTATTTCAAATTGTACAGAATCGTTTGGCGATTTGCCAATAGATTTATCTTTATCAAGCTCGCATTTAATCAATATTCAAAACGGAAAATATACAAACTCATTTTCATCAACAATTTTGCCAATTGCAACAGGAATTATAAACACCGCCGATGGAAAATTTAGTTCGGAAGTTGTTGGAAAGAACAATTTTGTTCAACAAACCGTAAATTTCGTAAAACCAATTAGCCTGACCATTACTTATGCAGATTTGGCAGAAGCAATTACGGTTGCAAATGCTGATGGCGAATTTATACTTCAAGTTGCTTCAAACAAAACCATTACAGTGCTCAATCCAGATGGTCAATTGGATATCGACACCAATTATGACGGGATTTTTGAACCCGGAATTACCAATTATTCTTCATTTCAAATACGGTTTAGATACAAAAATGGCTTACCATTGACCGGTGGATTTGGTACCTTTAGTTTCAAAACTAATTTGGTAAACAGTATCACTTTTACACACAAGAATATTTCGGATACGGGCAGCAGCCGTGCAAAATTTTTATTAATAGCATCCTGTATTCCAAGAGATTCTGATTCAGATGGCATTCCAGATCAATTGGATTTGGATAGTGATAATGATGGTATTTTGGATAATTTTGAGTTTTCGAGTCAAAATTTCGTTCCTGTTTCAAATATAGATGCTAATTTCAATGGTTTGGATGATGTCTATGAAAATTCAATTTTAGCTTCAGATGCAGATTTGGATGGCGTTGCGGACTATTTAGATTTAGATTCAGATAATGATGGAGTATTTGATCTTTTAGAATCCGGAAGTTTAGCAACTGATACCAATCAAAATGGGATAATTGACGGTATCAATTTTGGAACAAATGGTTTAGCAAGCAGTATTCAAACCACAGCAAACAGTGGTGTTTTGAACTATATTTTGCTCAATTCTGATTCAGATAATTTAGCGAATTTTATTGATCTTGATAGCGATGGCGATAACTGTTTTGACGCTTCAGATGCTGGATTTTCAGACCCAGACAAAGATGGAAAATTAGGTATTGGACTACCAATAATAAATACATTTGGAGTGGTTTTGAATTCAATAAATGGCTATACTGCTCCAATGAGCAACTATTTATCATCTGCGTTAATCTTAATTACTACACCTTTATTAAATATTCCTGTTTGCGAAAATAGTATTGCCCATTTTGTAATAACTTCAAACCCTGTCGATAGCTATAGCTATCAGTGGCAAATAAGCTTGGATAATATTAACTTTTTTGATTTGGCAAATTCTGCAACTGTTTCTGGGGTGACTATGGCAAATCTTCAAATAAATAATGTTTTGCCTACAATGGGAAATAATTTTTATCGTGTTTTTTTAAATAAAAATGGAAATTCGTGCGGTTTATTTTCAAATTCTGCACAAATCAACGTGCTTTCCAATCCAAATATTCCAAGCTCAGCCTCACTCACCCAATGCGATTATGGTTTGAATCCAGATGGTTTTGTGGTTTTTAATTTGGCCGAAGCCGATAATTTTTTTACAAATAGCGACCCAAATTTGACAGTCAAATATTTTGAAAATAACGCTTCCCTCCTATCAAATGTGCCTTTAGCATCCAATTTTACCAACAC
>JAYTNQ010000334.1:0-1146 GCA_043748255.1 Bacteroidota bacterium | reverse complement strand
CCTTTTTTGGTTTCGCTTTCTTTGGCAAAAACAAAAATGCGATCTACACTTGCCTGAATGCTCGGCAAGGTCATACTAATTTGTTGTGTTTGTGTGTTTTGAGAATGGTTTGCTGTGACCGAAAAGTGGATTGACGGAATGGTGTTTATTGTTTTTTGGTAAGATATAGACGAGTTCATCGAGTTATTAATGCGTGAATTGACGTTAATCTGATTTAACGAGTTTTGAAAATAGGTGCTGCTTCCTAAATTTACAGATGCCGAAAGCCGCGAATTTGGGTTGTTTTTGGCGTCTTGTGAATGTGTCCACTGTATGTTATATTCATTTTTTTTGCCGTAGCCTGGAAACCCTCTTTCGCCTGTGATCAAATTTTCGTATCGCAAATTGAGGTTGCCACTGTATTTGTATTTTTTGGCATAAGCCGATGCCGTTCTAAGGGCATAGCTGCCGTTGGTATAATAATCACCCAAAATTGTCAGGTCATAATGATCGCTCAGCGGAAAATAATAACCTCCGTTTTGTAAAGAAAATCCTTGAACTCTTGTGTCTTGAAAGGTTGGTATGATAACTCCGGATTGGCTTTTTTGGGTAATTGGAAAAAAAGCAAATGGCAGTGCAATTGGAGTGGGAACATTTTCGATATACATATTTGTAAATCCAACAACTACTTTTTTGCCGGGTACAAATTTGGCTTTCCTGGCCAAAAAATAATATTCCGGGTCTTCTACATCTTCGGCGGTCGTGATTTTGGCCTTTTTCATAAAATAAACCGAGTCATTTTCTTTCTTTGAAATTTCGGCAATCACATTCATTTCGCCTTGTTTGGTGCGAGAGTTCCAAACGATTGCTTTTTTGGTTTTAAAATTAAAACGGATAGAATCTGGTTCAACCACATTACTACCCTGCTTAAAAACAGGTAGTTGCGTATATTTTCCGAGAGAATCTTTGATGCGACCGGCATAAACCTCATTTTTGGCATAATCCATTACAATGATACCAGCTTTGAGCTCTATATCTTGATAATAGAGTTCGGCTTGATCATATAAAGTAAGAATTTTGGTTTTTTGATCTATTTTTTCATAGCCAACCGCCTTTCTTTTGGCAACAGCCTCCAAACTTGATTTTTTTGGTCGCAAAGAATCTTTG
>JAYTNQ010000333.1:0-1146 GCA_043748255.1 Bacteroidota bacterium | reverse complement strand
GCTCTTGCGAAAAACTTTTGAACAAACTCAATGTTGCCTGCCTTACAACTGCCATTTCTGTCAACAAATCTTGAATGCTTCGCAGGTTTGCATCTGTATTTTGTGCATAATCATTTTCTTCAAATCCTGGTAATGCCGTGTTATCATTTCGCGAAAAACGCAATGCTCGATAGGCAAAAATCCTTTCGGCATCTATCAAATGTTGTATAATATCTTTGATTGTCCATTTGCCTTCGGCATATCGAAAATCAAATTTGTCCATCGGAATATTTTGTACAAACTTGATAAAATCATGAACAGAAATTTCTAATTCTTCGATCAATTGCACGTTTTCGAGTGCATTAATATAGGTAGCAAAAAAGCCGGCATATTCATTTACGGGAAGTTGGTTGCTTTTCATAGATAATTGTTTTAAAAATATTATGCAGAATTTCGACTGGCATTTGTGTTCCCAAAAAGAGATCTTGTAACCATTTTTTCATAGACCGCAATCAATTCGTGGTTTTTAATTTTTTCCAAATTTAATTCTTTTATTCTAATTAATGCGTATTGCTGAATCGTTAAAAGTGGCAAAACGATATTTTCGCGCACCTCAATCGAGGCTTTATTATCTGGATAATTGTCCATCAACTCGCTTTGGTTTGAAATTTTGAGCAACAATCGTTTGGTCAATATAAATTCGTCATAAATAATTTGCCAAAACAAGCCAAATTCTGGATCATCTTTCATATATCGTGTCAACGGAAAAAAGGATTTGGCCAAAGACATCATGCTGTTTTCTAACAAGGTTTTCAAAAACAAAGAATTGTTATACAAATTTTGAATTTCGTCCCAATTATTGTTGGCTTCAAAATGATATAAGGCGGTTCCAACGCCAAAAAATCCGGGCACATTTTGCTTCAATTGACTCCACGAGCCGACAAACGGAATGGCGCGAAGATCGGCAAATTCAATCGCATCTGTTGTATTTCTCTTTGCGGGACGGCTTCCAATATTTGCTTTTGCAAAATATTTTAGGGTACTCATTTGCTCTAAATAAGGCAAAAATTTTGGATGATTTTTGAAAGAATTGTATTTTTGAAAACCTAAATCAGCCAATTTATCCAATGTTTTTTTCTCGGTATCGGTCAAAATGTTTTCATTTTT
>JAYTNQ010000332.1:0-1147 GCA_043748255.1 Bacteroidota bacterium | reverse complement strand
GTTTGGGCGTTTCCAACCCAAACAAAAATCAAAATCAAAATTGTAATCAAGTAGTGTTTTTTCAAATCGGGCATTTTTTAAAGTCAAATAACAAAATTAAACCAATCGATTGCCAAATTGCTGTTAGCATACCGCTAAAAGCTTGTTAAAAATTTGTAATTAATTCACGTAATAGCAAGCTAATCGCTTTTTTTGGAACTCCAACTTACCAAATATACGCCCAAAAATATGCAGGCTGCGGCCACAATCTTGACCCAGCTCAAACTGTCTTTTCCAAGCCCGATAGCAATTATCGAAGCAAAAAGGGGTTGCAAATATATAAATGCCGCAACCGAAGTAGGTTTTAACTCGCGCATCGAAAGCAGGTTTAGTAAATAAGTAAAAAAAGTAGTGAAAACGACAATAAACCCCATTTCCCATAGAATATTTATTGGCAATTTTGCCCAACTTACCACAACAAATTCAGAATATCCAAACGGTAAAACCATAAAAAATCCAATCAAATAAATCCATTTTACAAAAGTAAAAGTATTGTATTTGTCCATCAATTTTTTTACAATGATAAGATAAAAAGCATACGAAATTGCATTAATGAGCACCAAAAAATTTCCCAAATTGGCATTGCTTGCAGTGCCAAAAGATTTGCCATACAAAATTAGAAATGCCGTGCCAAATAGCCCAATGAAAACGCCAACAATTTTTTTAGTTTTGAGTTTTTCTTTTGTAATAATTGCAGAAAACACCAAAACAATAATTGGCGTCGAAACCATAATTACGGCTGCAGAAATTGGCGTTGTGAGACTCAAACCCTTAAAAAAAGTGAGCATATTAAGCGCTACGCCATAAAAGGCACACCAAAAAATTCTGGGATAATCCTGTTTTTCTATACTTTCTTTTTTTACAAACTGGCACAAATTTGCTACCAAAGATATTGCCCAAAACAAAATTACTGCACCGCCAACTCGCAACAAAATAAAACCATAAGCATCTATATACAAAGGCATTACATCTTTTGCAATGGTATAACTCATGCCATAAATGACCGCCACAAAAGTTGCGGCAAGCAATGCTAAATTTTTATTTGACATTGTTAACTTTGAATTTTGGAGTTGTAATTTCCTTTTTCAAACTGTCTAAAACTACCGTT
>JAYTNQ010000331.1:0-1149 GCA_043748255.1 Bacteroidota bacterium | reverse complement strand
GCCAAAAGTGCTTCAATGTTTTTGTAAGATTGTAAATCTTGAAACAATATTTTTTCTAAAATCAGGTTTTTTACTTTATAGTTTTCTAATAATTTTGTGACTACTACTGCCCTTACATTTGCTCCTGTGGCAACAATAACCAAGTCGAAAGCGATTGGCAAATTGTCCCAACTTTGTATAAAATAAAGTTCGGTTTGATGAGCAATTTCTATTGATCTATCTTTTGCTATTTTTAGAGATTCTTCAGAGGGATCTAATACAAAAATCACTTGTGCTTCTTTTATTTTTAATAAACCTTGCAAGTGCCTGCTTCCTAATTGTCCTGCGCCTATAATTAAATTTGTTTTCATTTTATTTGTTTTCTGCGATCAATAGTTCGGCTAATTTCCAATCAAATAGTGTGTCTATATCGTGTGATGATTTTTCGTCCATTTCAAATTTGATGATTTTTTCAAATTGCCCTATGGTTTGTTTTTTTAATGATGCTATGTTGATGATATATATGGCACCATTAATTTCCCAAACTTTTGGACAATCTTGTCTTCTGGTGAATTTTGCGGGTTTGGACTTTTTCAAGAATCCTTTTTCATTTTCTTCAAAAAGATTATAATATGGATTTGATTTTGTTTCTTTTACTGAAACAACCATGTCAAAATCATTAGTATATAATTTTAAAGCTTCTTCTATATGCTTACTGATTCTAAATGGGGATGTTGGTTGCAATAAAATTAAAATTTCTGCCAAATAACCTTTTTTTTCATAAAAATCTATGGCGTGAAGTAATACCTCATACGAGCCTGCGGTGTCAGATGCCAACTCTTTTGGTCTTAAAAAAGGTGCTTTCAATCCTTTTTTCGATGCAATTTCCTGAATTTCTATGTCATCTGTGCTAATACAAATTAAATCATTTTCAAATAATTCTTGTGCGGCTTCAATTGTGTAATGTATCAAGGGTTTCCCAGCAAGCAACTTAATGTTCTTTCTTGGAACTCCTTTTGATCCTCCACGAGCTGGGATTATGATTAACGGTTTCATCTAAAATTTGATTTGTTTGATGTCTTGTTGTGCTTTTTCAAAATCTTCGTGTTTGCCAACATCAAGCCAATATCCAGCTAAAGGATATGATATGACTTTCAGGTTTTCTTCGAT
>JAYTNQ010000330.1:0-3227 GCA_043748255.1 Bacteroidota bacterium | reverse complement strand
AAATAAAAGTCGTAATCAACACCGATCCCGAAGCACCGTTTTTTAAAGTTGCCGATTATGGCATTGTAGGCGATGCGTTTGATATCGTGCCTCGATTGATCGAAAAACTAAAAATTTTTAAAGCACAAAACGCTTAAAATTTGCAATTTATAAATCTAAAGCTGTTCCAATGAACGGCTTTTTTTTTGGCGCACACCAACCGTCTTTGGCACACCACCCGTCCCGCTTTACGCTATATCTTTTTGGGTTTTCTGAAAAAGAAAACCCAAAAAGGATGCCGCTTACGTCGGGGATATTTTAGACTTTTAGGTTTTCAAATATTGCAGAAAAAAAGAAAGGCGGATTCAAGTTATAAATGCAACTTTTGAGAAAATGAGTTCCAAGTAATAAATAATTTTTTTTCAGAAAAGAGAAAAGAAAATAAATTCTTTTCCCCTTTGCTGAATGGTAAAATTTTCCTTACTTGCTCCTCGCCTAAAATTCGCAAAAGTATGGGTCATTTAACACAAGAGCAAAGATACACAATTGATGTATTAAAAAAAGAAAATTATTCTCTATCGGATATTGGGAAGAGAATTGGAAAAGACAAATCTGTGATTTGTAGAGAGTTAAAAAGAAATTCGGATGCAAGAAATGGTGTTTATAAAGCCGAACTTGCTCAACGGAAATGTAAAATTCGCCATTTAGAAAAGCCAAAGAAAATACGGTTTTCAAAAACAATTAAAGAATTCGTAATCTATTGGTTAAAAGAAGATTACAGTCCAGAACAAATAGTTGGAAAGGCAAAATTAGATGGTTTGAACTGTGTTTCAGTCGAAAGCATTTACCAACACATTTGGGATGATAAAAAGAGAGGTGGCAAGTTGTATATACACCTTCGGACACAAGGAAAACGATATCGCAAACGAGGAGCGAGCAAAGATAAAAGAGGTCAAATTGTAGGCAGAATTGGAATTGAAAATCGTCCAAAAGAAGTCGAATTAAAAGAACGACTTGGAGATTTCGAGATAGATTTAGTTATCGGAAAAGACCATAAAAGAGCCTTAATTACGGCAAATGATAGAGTAACTGGAATGGTGAAAATTTCAATAATTGACAGCAAAGATTCCGAAATTGTAAAAAATGAAACAATCAAAATGTTGGAAAAATTCAAACCAATATTGAAAACAATTACATCCGATAATGGTAAAGAGTTTTCGCAACATAAGGCAATAGCAACTGAATTGAATGTTGAATATTATTTCGCCAGACCTTATCATAGTTGGGAAAGAGGAGCAAATGAAAATCTAAATGGATTGATTAGACAATATTTTCCAAAGGGTTCGAGTTTCGAAAATATAACTCCAGAACAGGTTCAATTTGTTGAAGATCAACTCAATAATAGACCAAGAAAAAGATTTGGTTTTCAATCTCCAAATTATGTATATTTACAAAAATTAACAACTAATGGAAAAGTTGCATTTATAACTTGAATCCGCCAATGATAAATATTTGGGAAAGTCTTATAAATAGAATTAAAGCTACAAAATTTTATAACTATGTACCTATTTAAAAGTAAAAGAATAAATATATTTTTAATTACGATTTTTACTATCACAGCCTTATGTTATTGTATTTATTTATGTTTAGGTTCATATAATAGATTTTTAAACTTTTTAAAAAATAATCCAGAAAAATATTCCATTTATTCTAGTATAAATGATATTGTATTTCAGAAACATAACACCGAAAAACAATTCTATTTAGCAAGTACAAAAAAAATAATTTTATTAATTGAGTTATCAAATCAAATTGATGAAAAGTTAATAAATGAAGATATGAATGTTTCAACCAAAGTGTTAGATAAATTGTATTTGAAAGGTCTTGATGGTGGTGCGCATGAGAATTGGAAAAAAAGTTTAATTGAATCTAATATTAACATTAAAGACAGCATTTCGTTAAATAATGTAGCAAATGGAATGATTGAATTTAGTTCTAACGCTTGTACAGATTACATTTTAAACTTGCTAACCATTGAAAAGGTAAACAAATGTACATTGCAATTTGGTGTTAATAAACCGAATGATTTTCTTTATTTTAGTAGTTTAATATTGACGGATTCTACTAAATTAAAAGACAACAATTATTCTGATTTAAAAATTGAAAATGAAAAAATTTATAATAAATTGCTTTTAAATAAATATAACATTGAAAAAGTGCCGATGAGTTTAAGATTTCAAGAGATATTATTGAAAAGAACAGAGAAAGCCTCAACGGGTGATTACTACAAAATATTATCTCAAATTTACACTAATGAACATAAATATAAATTTGTAAAAGATCATTTAAACTGGATACTTAAAAAGAAAGACAACCAGAAATACTTCACATATTATGGCGGAAAAGGTGGCAGTTTATTAGGCGTCTACACATATAGTTGTTTTGCCATAAATAAAGAAAATGAAAAAATAAACATTAATTTTTTTATAAATGAAATGGATTATTTAGATTGGTTTTTATACCAAGATTCTTTTTTAAAATTTGTAAAAAATTATTGTAAATCTAAAACAGAGAGAATCAATATAGTTTCTAAAATTTAGAGTTAAAATAAGTTTGCATAGAATGAAAATATCATCTTAATTTATGATGGTAAATGAGTCTTTTGCAATAAAGCGATATGATATATTGCTCAAGAAATGGTCTTTCAAAACAACAGAAAGAATGTGTTTTTAATATTCCTAGAGGTGTTTACACGTTTGAAGTCATTTTAGTAAATAAAGAAATTTACAAAAAGGGAGAATATCAATTTGATGATGATGTTGTAATTACAATTAAAGAAGACGATTAATTTCGTCTTCTTTTGTATATTTCGTTCACGAGATTTTATGTATTGTTTGATTTATCATTTTTTTAAAAGCAACATTGATAATTCCTATTTGGTTTTATATCGAATTTACTGTTCCAGATTGTATTATTCTTTATTTTTCAAAAAATAGTCCATCAAAAAAGTGGTAGAGCTATCGTGTGTTTGAATATTTTGAGTGTTAATTTCGTTCAAGATATTGTTTGCCAGCTGTTTGCCAAGTTCTACACCCCATTGATCATAGCTAAAAATATTCCAAATCACGCCTTGCACAAAAATCTTGTGCTCATATAAGGCAATTAATGCGCCGAGATTTTCGGGTGTCAATTTTTGAATCAAAATGGTGTTTGTGGGCTTGTTTCCTGCAAAAACCTTGAATGGCAAC
>JAYTNQ010000329.1:0-1156 GCA_043748255.1 Bacteroidota bacterium | reverse complement strand
AATTCAAAATTTAGGCTTTCAAACCCAATTTTTGTTTTCCTTCTGCTATTCGTGTTACAAGTATCGAGGCAACCAAATCGCCATTTGCATTGAGCAATGTAGCCATCGGATCCACCAAAGTGCCTATAATCATGGCCGCCGGCAAGGCTTGCTCCATCGGAAATCCATAAACCGTAATGGCCAAAATTTCGCCAATATAGCCACCATTCGGAATGCCACCCTCTACAACCGAAACGATAATCGTAATGCCCAAAGCCATCAAAAGCGTTTCGGGATTGGTAAAATCTTTGCCAAAAATAGCAAATATAACCGCTATTTTGACCACAGACGACATCGCCGAGCCATCTTTGTGAAGCGGTGCGCCAAGCGGAATACAAACATTTTTGATATAGTCTGGAATGTTTATTTTTTCGGCAGCATCAAGGTTTGCGGGTATCGTGGCGATACTGCTGCAGGTGCCAAGCGCTGTCAAAGAAGGCGTTATATTGTTTTTCCAAAATAATTTCAACAGTGGCATACCGCCAGCCAAAAACACATACAAACTATAAAAAAACACAAAATAAAAAGCACAAACCGCATAATACAACCCCAGCGGTTTTGCATAAGCGCCAAACAATTGTGGTCCAAAAATACCCACTTGATTCGCAAAATAGGCACCCAAACCAATTGGCGCAAGCTTCATAATAAGCGACAACAGATTTTTCATGACCTCGTTTCCAGAATCCAAAAATAATCTAAAATTGCCCCCTTTTTCGCCAGAGCGCAAACTTGCAAAACCTATCAAAAACGAAAACAAAATCAAAGCCAGCATATTTTTTCGCGAAAGCAATTCAAAAAAATCATTAGCCGTGAGCAACTGCGTGATCTGATCGCCGGCGGTGCCCGTTGCCACATTTTCGATAGCAAGCTGCGATACCACAACATCCTGATGAATAGGAAACAACAAGATGCCAAACATCATCAATACCGACGAAATAACCACCGTTGACAAAAACACACCTATAATAATTGCAAACAATCTGCCTAATTTTTCGGTTTTTTCGATATTGGCTACAGACGAAGCAATCGTAAAAAAAATAAGCGGAATAATCGCCGTAAACAACAAATTCAGAAAAATATCGCCAACAGGTTTGAGAACTTCAACCCCTTTGCCAAA
>JAYTNQ010000328.1:0-3250 GCA_043748255.1 Bacteroidota bacterium | reverse complement strand
CAAAAAATTAGTAGCGTTTGAAATGCAAGAACGAGCCGTGCCAAGGCATGAATATGAAATTGTTGACAAAAATGGGGTCAATATTGGCCATGTAACGTCAGGATCAATGTCGCCAACGTTGAATATTGGAATAGGTTTGGGATATGTCACTGTCGAAAACAGTCTTGTTGATACCGAAATATTTATCAGAATTAGAAAAAACGATGTTTTGGCAAAAGTGGTAAAATTGCCTTTTTATAAAAAATAATATGCACAAAAAAATTGTATTTGTTTTTTTGTTTCCCCTAATGTTATTGGCTCAAAATAGCCAAAAAACTTGTGACCTTTTTTTGAAAATTGACAACCTTTTTTATAACGAACATTTTCATTATAAACCAGTTGACGATAGTTTGTCTGTTTTTGTTTTTGATAATTTTATAGACGAATTGGATCCACAACATAATATTTTTACTCAAAAAGAATACGAAAATTTAGGTAAATATAAATTTGCAATCGACGACTTTTTGTTGCAAGAAGATTGCACTTTTTTGAACGATTTTGTAGCTATTTATGAAAAAGCGATGCAACGCAAAAAAATGGTTTTGGAGAAAATACAAACCGAAACCATGAAATATGATGTGGGCGATACCATTCGGTTTTCAAAAAAAAGCTTCCCCTTTGATTTGCAAGAAAAAGATTTTGAACACGTTTGGCAAAAAAGAATTCGATATGATGTCTTGTCCGAAATTTCAGAGGTGAGCAAAAATTTAGATTCGCTTACGCAAAATTTTGAAAACATTGAAAAACCGATTCGACTTAAAAATTTTGAAGACAATTTGTGCACCGTAAACAATATTTTGAGTTCCAAATCTGGATTATATGTGGATTTGCAAACCCAATTTTTAGATATTTTTTGTCGTTATTTCGATCCACATTCCAACTATTTTACACCCGATGCCAAATCGAGTTTTATGTCCGGATTGTCAACAAGTAATATGACTTTGGGTTTGTTTGTAGATTTGAACGAAAAAAATGAGTTAGAAATTGTTGAAATTGTGCCGGGTGGACCTGCCTTTAAATCCAAAAAATTTGAAAAAGGAGACATAGTCACAAAAGTATCCAATCAAAAAGGCGAAGAATACCAAGTATCTTGTACGTCTATCGAAAAAATTGCAGAACTCATTTTTGCAGATGCCAACGTCATTATAGGTTTGACTATCAAAAAAAAGAATGGAACATTGATTGAAATTATTTTAAAAAAACAGTTGATGAAAGCTACAGAAAATGAAGTATATAGCTATATTGTCGAAAATAATTTGAAAATGGGCTATATCAATATCCCGAGTTTTTATGCAGATTTTGAAAACAATAGTGGCCAAGGCTGTGCAAGCGATGTGGCTCGAGAGATTGTAAAATTGCAAAAAGATCAAGTGAAAGGCATTGTTATTGACCTACAAAATAATGGTGGTGGGTCTATCGATGAAGCCATAAAACTTGCAGGTCTTTTTGTGAATGGAGGGCCTGTATCGATTTTGGCAGATGGATATCAAAATCAAACCGTTTTGAATGATCCAATTATTGGGTCTGTTTTTGATGGTCCAATCGTGATTTTGATCAATGGAAATTCTGCATCAGCAAGCGAATTTTTTTCGGCTGCCATGCAGGATTATCACCGAGCCATTTTGGTTGGAAGCACCACCTTGGGCAAAGCTTCAATGCAAACCATTTTGCCTTTAGACCAAAATAATGAGCATGATTTTGTGAAGGTTACAACTCAAAAATTTTATCGAATCACGGGCGACAGCAATCAAATTAAAGGAATTATTCCAGATATTACCCTGCCAATTTTGTTTGATAGTATCGTGCAACGCGAAAAAACATATAAAACTGCATTAGATTATGACAAAATTATTCCAAAATCAAATTTTATAGCACTTAGCAACTCAAAAATTAGCAATGTTTTAAAAATGAGCTGTTTACGCATTAACAAGAACCGCCGTTTTCAAGAATTAGAGCAATTAAATGACAAAATAAATACTCTTTATAATACATTAAAAAAGCCAATACCGCTGAATTTTAGATCCATTTTTGAAGACATACATCAATCTGATAAGCTGTTTGAGGCTGTAAAAAAAGTAAGTAATCTTGAAACGGTATGCAAAATATATAACCATAGTTTTAATCAAACCAAACTAAAAAAAGATAGCTTTCAAAATGAAATTAATGAATTGGAAATAAACAACTTACAAAAAAACCCCTATCTTGAAGAAGCCAGTTTTATTATCAATGATTGGATTGGTTTTAAAAACGAAAACTAATTCTAAACAATAAAAAATTGTATAAAACAATCAATAAGTCTATTTTTGTAAAAAATTAAAAAAAAATAAATCAAAAAAGCATGGGAAGAGCGTTTGAATTTAGAAAAGGCAGAAAAATGAAACGTTGGTCTGCAATGGCCAAAACCTTTACCAGAATTGGAAAAGATATAGTAATGGCAGTCAAAGAAGGCGGGCCAAACCCCGAAGCCAACTCGCGATTGCGTGCCGTAATTCAAAACGCAAAGGCTGCAAATATGCCCAAAGACAATGTAGAGCGCGCCATCAAAAATGCCAGCAACAAAGATACTGCCAACTACAAAGAAATACTATTTGAAGGATATGCCCCACACGGTATTGCTATTTTGATAGAAACCGCATCAGACAATAACAATAGAACCGTAGCCAATATCAGAAGCTATTTTAACAAATGTAATGGCACGATGGGCACACAAGGATCTGTAGAATTTATGTTTGACCACAGTTGCAACTTCAGAATTCCAAAAGACAATCTTGATCCCGAAGAATTAGAACTCGAACTTATTGATTTTGGAGCCGAAGAAGTCTTTGAAGACGAAGATGGCATATTAATATATGCCCCATTTGGTAGTTTTGGCACTATTCAAAAAGAATTAGAAAACAGAAACCTCGAAATTTTGTCTTCAGGTTTTGAAAGAATTCCGCAAGTTACAAAAGAGCTAACCGAAGCTCAAATAGCAGACGTCGAAAAATTAATCGACAAAATTGAAGAAGACGATGATGTGATGAATGTGTATCACACCATGCAAGAATAATATATTTTAGGTAAAAAAAACAAAAATGGTAAAAGATTTATTCGAGAGAATTCAAAACAATAAAGGCCCATTAGGAAAATGGGCTTCACAAGCCGAAGGATATTATGTATTTCCAAAATTAGAAGGCGAATTAGGCCCAAGAATGCAATTTCACGGAAAAAC
>JAYTNQ010000327.1:0-8728 GCA_043748255.1 Bacteroidota bacterium | reverse complement strand
AGATTGTCTATATTCAAGAGGCGTTAGATACAAATTGGGTTGCGCCTGTGGGCAAAAACATAGACGTTTTTGAACAAGATTTAGAACATTATTTGGGCAAAAATCATGTTACAGCTCTCGTTTCTGGCACAGCAGCACTACATTTGGGATTGGTACTTTTAGGCATCAAAGCCGGTGATTATGTCATTTGTCAAAGCATGACTTTTGCCGCATCGGCATTTCCAATTTTGTACCAAAACGCAACTCCTGTTTTTGTTGATAGCGAGTTAGATACCTGGAATTTGTGTCCAAAAGCGCTCTTTGAAGCGATTGAAGATTGTATCTCAAAAGGGAACAAACCAAAAGCCATTATCACGGTACATCTTTATGGAATGCCCTATAAAGTGAACGAAATTCGAGCGATTGCAGACCAATTTGACATCCCAATTCTTGAGGATAGCGCCGAGGCAATGGGTAGCACTTTTGAAGGTAAAAAGTGTGGCACTTTTGGCGATGTTAGTGTGCTATCTTTCAACGGAAACAAGATTATAACTACTTCTGGAGGTGGAGCAATAGTAACGTCTAATAAAAAATTACAAAAAAAAGCCCTGTTTTTGGCAACCCAATCTCGTGATGAATCACCTCATTATCAACATTCAGAAATTGGGTTTAACTACAGAATGAGCAATATCTGTGCAGGAATTGGACGTGCACAGCTCGAGGTTTTGGATAACAGGATGTTGCTGCGCCGCGAAATTCACGATTTTTATGTTACTTTGTTTGAAAAAATTAATGGTGTAATAGTTTTAAACGAACCCAATATAACCTATCAATCTAACTTTTGGCTCACCACAATCTTGATCAATCCCGAAGCTACTAAAGGTAAAACAAGTGAGGATTTACGGATGTTTTTAGACCAATATCAAATAGAAAGTCGGCCATTGTGGAAACCAATGCATTTGCAACCCATTTTTGAGAATTGTGCTTACTATGGACAAAATGTTGCAGAAAATTTATTTAAAAACGGCTTGTGCCTTCCTTCAGGTTCCAATTTGACAAGAATAGATAAAAACAGAATACAAATAGCTATAAATTTGTTTTTTAATGAATTTTAACCCAAAATACTTTTAATTTTAAAGTCAAATTGGTTCAAGTATGAAATCAATATATAATGATTATGAAAGATTTGAGGAGATTAATTGCATGACCGTTAGAGGATTTATACAATCCACATTGAAACTGATATGCGTTTATTCATACATTTCTACTTCAAATGCGGTTCATAAAGATTGGAAAACTGAAAACAACTTATTTTGGCTTTTAAACGTCTCATTTGGAGTAGTTTAAGTGTTGGATTTCTACATAAAATGAAGCCTAATATATTCGTTAGTATAAAATTAATTTATTAACTTTGAGAAATTTTTTTAAATTAAATCATTTTCAAAAACTACCCTTATAACTTTTTTTCTCGAATCAGCAAAATTTTAGAGCGTTATGACTATTATAGACACCCATACTCATTTATATTCAGAGGCTTTTGACGATGATCGTGCAGCTGTAATTCAAAACGCTATGAATCAAGGTGTCGAAAAATTTTTTATTCCCGCCATCGATTCAAGTTATATTCAAAAAATGTATGATTTGGAAACCAAATTTCCAAACAACATATACCTAATGGCTGGTTTGCATCCGTGCTATGTCAAAGCTAATTTTGCCGAAGAATTACAAAAAGTGGCACACCAACTACAAAGCAGAAAATTTTTTGCCGTTGGCGAAATTGGGATCGACCTATTTTGGGACAAAACTTTTTTTGAACAACAAAAAGTAGCCTTCAAAACCCAAATACAATGGGCAAAAGAATACAAATTACCGATCAACATTCATTGTCGTGATGCTTTTGATGCTGTTTTTGAGGTGTTAGAGTCCGAAAAATCACCCGACTTATTTGGCATCTTTCATTGTTTCACAGGAAATTATGAACAAGCGTTACAAGCAATTTCGCTCAATCTAAAACTTGGAATTGGCGGTGTTGTAACATTTAAAAACGGCAAAATAGATCAGTTTTTAAACCAAATAGACATCCAGCATATCGTTCTTGAAACCGATTCGCCATATCTAGCCCCAAACCCATACCGAGGCAAACGCAACGAAAGCCAATATTTGTGTCATATTATCGACAAATTGGCTCAAATTTATGGACTATCCACAGCCGAAATTGCTAAAATAACGACCCAAAATGCCAAAAATGTATTTCAAATTTGAAAAAAGTTTCAAAAGTCGATATAATTTTGTTATTTTGTTGAACCAATAAAAAAAACAACAAAATGCAAAGATATGATGCTATACGTCCTTATTTTGATGCCGAAATAAATGAAGCTATTCAAAAAGTAGTTCATCACCCTATGTTAAAAGCGTTGGTAAACTTTACTTTTCCTGAAACCGAAGACGAAGAATGGAAAGAACAAATCAAAAAAACCCACTCAATTCGAGATTTTCAGTGCAATTTTATTATGCCGGCAGTGCACCAAGTTATCAAAAAAAGCTCGGAAGGATTGACCACTTCGGGTTTTGAAAAATTAGAAAAAAACACCGCCTATTTGTTTATTTCGAGTCATCGAGACATAATATTAGATACTTCGTTGCTCAATTTTGCTCTTTTTGAAAACGGGTTGGTGATGACTTCGTCTGCCATCGGAGACAATTTGGTAAAAAAAGCTTTTTTGCTGGTTTTATCAAAATTAAACCGTAATTTTCTGGTTCAAAGAGGTTTGCCACTCAGGGAATTGCTTCAAAGCTCTAAGCTAATGTCAGAATATATCAGTCAATTAATGCTCCGCGAAAATCGTTCAGTTTGGATTGCACAGCGAGAAGGTCGCACCAAAGATGGCAATGACGCCACACACCCAGGTGTTTTAAAAATGATTGCAATGGCATCGCCCAATCACGATTTTGGTGCTTATTTTAAAAAATTAAAAATTGTTCCGGTCGCTATTTCGTATGAATATGACCCTACAGACGCCCTAAAAATGCCACAACTGATGGCCGAAGCCAATAACGAGATTTATATCAAAGAAAAAAACGAAGATTTTATGACGCTTTTGAGCGGTATAATGGGACAAAAAAAACGAATGCACATGCACATTGGCGATGTTCTGGATGCAGAAATTGATGCTATTGACCCCAAAATCGAAAATGCCAACAAGTGGATGCAAGCCTTGGCACAAATAATCGACGAATCAATATTAAAAAATTACAAACTTTGGCCAACCAATTTTATTGCACATGATATCCTTTTTAAAACCCAAAAATATAGTGCTCATTATACCATTCAAGAAAAATCTCTTTTTGAACGGCGTATGGATATGAAAATTGACAGCAGCAACAGTATGATGGTCGAAAGTTTTTTGGCGATGTATGCCAATCCGGTTATCAATAAGTCTAAATATATGACTGTCAAATAGTTGAACTTATGCAAAGCAAACCCAAAATATTATTAATCTATACCGGAGGAACAATAGGTATGATGAAAAATTTTGAAACCGGTGCGCTCAAAGCATTTAATTTTAAAAAATTACTCCAAAAAATACCCGAATTAAAACAATTAGATTGCGAAATCGAAACCATTTCGTTTGACAGTCCAATTGATTCCTCGAATATGAATCCCGAAAATTGGTCGAAAATGGCCTTAATTATTCAAAATAATTATACTGCGTTTGACGGATTTGTAGTATTGCACGGTTCAGACACCATGTCGTATTCTGCTGCAGCACTTTCCTTTTTGCTCGAAAATTTGTCAAAACCTGTTATATTTACTGGTTCGCAATTGCCAATAGGAGATTTAAGAACAGATGCTAAAGAAAATTTGATTACCGCCATTCAAATTGCATCGCTACAACAAAAAGCAAAACCAATCATCAACGAAGTTTGTCTTTATTTTGAACACAAATTGTATCGTGGTAATCGAACAACCAAGATAAATACGGAACATTTTAATGCTTTTGCTTCGCCAAATTATCCACCATTGGCATCATCCGGCGTACATTTGAAGACCAATTGTGAAAATTTTTTGACCAAAAAAAATTCAAAAAAATTAGTCGTTCATCAAAATTTAGACACCAATGTTGTAATACTCAAAATGTTTCCTGGCATAAGCGAAGCCGTATTATCTGCAGTTTTTAGTATTCCAAATATCAAAGGAATAGTGCTTGAAACCTACGGTGCCGGCAATGCACCTACCGATTTGTGGTTTTTGAATCTTTTAGAAAAAGCCATCAAAAGTGGACTTCATATCATCAACGTAACCCAATGTTCTGGAGGTAGTGTCAATATGGGTGTATATGAAACCAGTAGCATGTTGAAAAAAATTGGTGTTATTTCTGGCAAAGATATTACCACCGAAGCTGCAATCACAAAATTGATGTATTTATTGGGTCAAAACGTGGTTTCGACATTATTTAAAACCGTTTTTGAAACACCGATTAGAGGCGAAATGACATAGAATTCCTATTTTAAAATTTTAAAATCAAGTTATGAAACAAATTATTTTTACCATCCTGCTATTACAAACCTTTTTTTTATCGGCACAAAACGCCAATAGAAAATATGAAAGTTGTCAAAACAAAGACGGCATTTTGAACATAAAATGCAATGATGGCAGTTATTTTATAAAAATGTATGATGCACAAATTGTAGAAACAACCTTTGTGCCAAACGGCGAAATATTGAATCCAAACTCTCACGCCGTGATTTTAAAACCAAAAACAGAAAATACTTTCTTGAAAGACAGCAGCAAAATGCTCGAGTTTTACACTTCTGGAATTGTCGTAAAAGTGCAAAAAAGCCCGTTTAAAATCGCTTATTTTTATAAAAACAATCCAATTTTGTCAGAAAAAAATGGCTATGTCAAAAAAGATTCTACTGAAACTTTAGACTTTAATATAGATACAACCGAAGCCCTTTTTGGTGGAGGATCAAGAGCATTGGGCATGAACCGCCGCGGCAACAGATTGCAACTATACAACCAAGCCAACGGTTTTTATGGCAGTCGAGCCCCTTTGCTTAACTTTACGATGTCGTTGGTATTATCTTCAAAACTGTATGCTGTTCACTTTGATAATGCTCCAATTGGTTATTTGGATCTTGACAGCCAAAAAAATAATACTTTGACCTATGAAACCATTTCTGGACGCAAAACCTATCAAGTGATTGTGGGCAACAGCTGGACTAATTTGATTTCCAATTACACCAATCTAACTGGCAAACAGCCCTTGCCTGCACGCTGGACTTTAGGCAATTTTGCAAGCAGATTTGGCTATCATAATCAAGAAGATGCAGAAAGTGTGATTTCAAAATTTCAACAAGACTCGATTCCGGTAGATGCTATCATTCTTGATTTGTATTGGTTTGGAAAAAACATCAAAGGAACCTTAGGAAATTTGGATTGGGACAAAGACAATTTTCCAGAACCTACAAAAATGATTTCCGATTTTAGTAAGAAGGGTATAAAAACAGTACTTATTACAGAGCCATTTATTCTTACAACTTCAAAAAATTGGCAAGACGCCGTTGACAAAAAGATTTTGGCAACAGACAAATTGGGCAACCCAAACACCTTTAATTTTTATTTTGGAAATACAGGAATTATTGATGTTTTCAAGCCCGAAGCACAAGAATGGTTTTGGAACGTTTACAAACGGATTATAAATCAAGGCGTTAGTGGTTTGTGGGGCGATCTTGGCGAACCAGAAATGCACCCTGCCAATCTTGTTCATGTTGCTGGAACTGCAAACGAGGTGCACAATATATATGGTCACACCTGGGCCAAATTGATTGCTGAAGGTTATAAAAAAGATTTTCCAAAGATTCGCCCATTTATTTTGATGCGATCGGGCTACTCGGGCTCACAACGATTTGGCATCATTCCATGGTCTGGCGATGTGGCACGCTCATGGGGCGGCCTGCAAGCGCAACCCGAAATAGCATTACAAATGGGCATGCAAGGCATAGGATATATGAACTCTGATTTGGGTGGTTTTGCAGGCGATTATAACGATAATGAGCTGTATGTAAGGTGGTTGCAATATGGTGTTTTTCAGCCTATATACAGACCACACTCGCACGAAGTAGTTGCATCTGAACCTGTAAGAAAAGACATTCTTACAGAAGCCAAAGTAAAAACACAAATCGAATTACGCTATCAAATGCTACCATACAATTATAGTCTTGCATTTGAAAACAATCAAAAAGGCATACCACTCATGCGACCTTTGTTTTTTGAAGAGCCTCAAAATCAAAAACTTACAAACAGTTGCGATAGCTATTTGTGGGGCAATGAATTTTTAGTAACCCCAATCACCGAAGCCGGAATCACCGAAAAAAACATTTATTTCCCTGTTAATAACAACTGGTTTGATTTTTATACCAACCAAAAACACCAAGGAGGCACTACCGAAAAAGTGGCCGTAGTAGCAGATCATTTGCCTATTTTTGTTAGAGGTGGTGCCTTTGTACCGATGATAAAAACCATTCAAAACACTACACAATATTCGTTATCAAAATTTGATTTGCATTATTATTTTGACGAAAAAACCAGCAGCAGTATAGCAAAAATCTATAATGATGACGGGCAAACTGCCAATGCGTTTGAAAACGGAGCATTTGAAATATTAAATTGTAAAAGTCAGATATTGGGCAAAATATGTAACTTAAAAATCGACACAGAAGTTGGCACAAACTTTCAATCTGAAAGCAAAACCATAACGCTAAAAATTCATAATTGTAAATCCAAACCAAAAAAAGTTTTAATTAATGAAAAAAATGCTATTTTTAGCCTTTCAAAAAACCAACTCGAAATTGTAGTTTTGATCAAAGATGGCCATTCGAGTGATATTAATATTCAATTTTAAAAACCCAAAAACCATGAAAAAAATTATTGTATTGGCCCTTATTTTGACCAACTTTGTGACTTTTGCACAATCAAAAAATGACAATGTATTGGGGGCATATACCTCAAAAGCCACAGAAAACGCTGTGATATATGAAGCCAATATCAGACAATATTCGCCAGAAGGCACTTTTGATGCTTTTACAAAAGACATTCCAGTTTTAAAAAAATTAGGTGTCAAAATCTTGTGGTTGATGCCCATTCATCCAATTGGTGTCGAAAATCGCAAAGAAGGTTTAGGAAGCTACTATTCTGTTCAAGACTATCGCGGTGTGAATCCAGAATTTGGCAAATTGGCCAATTTTCAAAAATTAGTCAAAGCTGCACACAAAAACGGGATGTATGTGATTATGGATTGGGTGCCAAACCATTCGGCTTGGGACCATCCGTGGGTAAAAACGCATCCAGAATATTATGCCAAAGACGCTGCCGGCAAAATGATTTCGCCATTTGATTGGACCGATGTTGTAAAATTTGATTATAGCAACAAGAATATGCGTGCCGCCATGATTTCAGATATGACATATTGGCTAACTACGGCCAATGTTGACGGTTTTCGATGTGATGTAGCGGGCGAAGTGCCAACAGATTTTTGGGTTCAAGCCACAAAAGCATTAAAAAAAACCAGACCCGTTTTTATGCTTGCCGAAGCCGAAAAGCCAGAGTTGCTAAAAAATGGTTTTGATATGCACTATGGTTGGGAAGAGCATCACATCATGAATGGTATCGCTCAAGGCAAAAAAACCGTCAAAGATTTTGACGAATATATTAAAAGAATGAGTCAAACACTCGAAAAAGATGATATTATTATGAATCTAACTTCCAACCACGACGAAAATTCTTGGAACGGTTCAGAATACGAAAGAATGGGCGATGCGGTAGAAGTTTTTGCGGCTCTAACCTACTGCATACCAGGAATGCCTTTGATTTATAACGGTCAAGAATATGACTATACCAAAAGATTGAAGTTTTTTGAAAAAGACCAAATCACCAAAGAAAAAGGCAAAATGTTTGCGATTTATGAAAAGTTAAGCTACCTTAAAAACAAAAATGAAGCCTTGAATGGCGGAAAAACCCCGGCAAGCTACAAGCGATTATCGACTTCAAATGACGAAAATATTTTGACTTTTGAGAGAGAAAAAAACGGCAAAAAAGTTGTTTTTATAGCCAATTTATCAAAAACAAATCAAAGTTTTTCGAGTCCTGTTGATGGCGTTTTTACAGATTATATGAACTCAAAAAAAGTAATTTTCAAAAAAGGGCAAACTACAGATTTTGCCCCGTGGGAATTTAAAATTTTGGTGATGCTCTAAAGTTTTCACCACAAAAAAGGCCGGCTTTATGAGGTAGAGCCGGCTTTTTTTTTGGACAAAATCACTAAAGTCTTTTCCTATCCAAAGGACAATTCGGCCTGTATATTTGATTTTAAAACTAAACAAAAAAAATACATTTATAAATTGATTCACAAAACAAGGTTTCAACAAACCAAAAAACTATATTTGCAAAAAAAACATACCTATATATAAAGAATATGAAAACGATATTAGATTTTGATTTTAAAAATAAAAAAGCATTGATAAGAGTAGATTTTAATGTGCCTTTAGACGAATATTTTCAAGTTACAGATACTACCAGAATTATGGCTGCAAAACCTACTATAGATACTATATTAAAAAATGGAGGTAGTGTCATTTTGATGTCACATTTGGGCAGACCAAAAGGATTTGAAGCGCAATTTTCATTAGAACATATACAAAAAAAAGTATCTGAAATATTAGGTACTTCAGTTCAATTTGTAAAAGATTG
>JAYTNQ010000326.1:0-1170 GCA_043748255.1 Bacteroidota bacterium | reverse complement strand
CTTCAATATTATTCTACAGAACTATTGACCACCATAATTCAACGCTCGGCAACAATTATCAAAATGCCAATTTCTATGGAGGCTGCAATCGAAATTGCCGGCAGAAGCCGCGGCACACCTCGAATTGCAAATGCACTTTTGCGTCGTGTTCGTGATTTTGCTCAAATAAAAGGAAATGGGAAAATTGATATAGAAATTGCTCGATATTCGCTAAAAGCCCTTCATGTTGACGCACATGGATTGGACGAAATGGATAACAAAATTTTGAATACGATTATCGATAAATTCAAGGGTGGCCCAGTGGGTTTGTCAACTTTGGCAACGGCTGTTTCTGAAAGTAGCGAGACTATAGAAGAGGTTTATGAACCATTTTTGATACAAGAAGGTTTTATCATGCGAACGCCACGAGGTCGAGAAGTTACTGAAAAAGCGTATTTTCATTTGGGAAAAATTAAAACCAATATTCAAACAGGCTTGTTCTAATTTATACCCCAAGAATTAGTTTTGCAATAGAAAAATAAATAATAATTCCAAAAACATCATTGGTAGTTGTAATAAATGGCCCTGTTGCAATAGCAGGATCTATTTTGTTTTTGTGCAAAAAAAGTGGTACTAATGTGCCGAGTGTTGCTGCAAAAATTATCACCACAATAATGGATATCGAAATGGCAATTCCAACCTGAAGTTGCTGATACATAAAGGTATGATAGGCCAATAGCATTAATGATATTATCGAGCCAGATATCATGGCAACCGCTATTTCTTTTGAAAAATAACTACGGCTAAATTCTTTTAAAGTGCCATTTGCCAATCCTTGCACGACGATTGCCGAAGCCTGAACGCCAATATTTCCGGCGGTTGCAGACAATAATGGTACAAAAATAATGAGTGTAGAATAGGTTTGAAAAGCAGATTCGTTTTTTTTGAGTGCAAAAGAGGCTACAATTTCAATCAACATTCCAATGATTAGCCAAGGCAAACGCGCTTTTGTAAGTTCCAGAATGCTGTCATTTGTCTCGACATCTTGTGTGATACCCGCTGCAAGCTGATAATCTTTGTCTGCTTCGTCTTTGATCACATCAATAATATCGTCAATAGTGATGCGGCCCACAAGACGACCCATCTCATCGATAACAGGAATGGCTTCGAGATCGTATTTTTGCATAATTC
>JAYTNQ010000325.1:0-3283 GCA_043748255.1 Bacteroidota bacterium | reverse complement strand
CTTCGTTTGTGAAATCCGAATTTTTGAGGTAACCAATAGTCTTCATAAAACCTTGTAAAGCGAGATTCGTGATGTTTGTGTTGAAATTTTTCCCAACCAAATTTTTCGTTCAATAATTGTTCGGCATCTTCTTTTATAAACGGAATTAAATTTAAGGGTTTAAAGACTTGCATGCCTAAAACATATTTATAATAGATTTTGTAGCTGATAATGTCCACTAATGGAAATGTTTTTAGTGGTTTTTTTCCAAATTTTGAATGAATGTCTTTTACAAGCCGAAGGTCGATTCCAGGAAAACCGCCCCATTCTTCGGGTTCACGACAGCATTCTGTTGAAAAATTGCCGCCTGTAAGCACATATTTTATTTTATTTTTCTTTGCAAATTTGTATAAACCTGAAAAAAAGGCGTAATCTTGGGGTAAATCTTGATCTGAAATTTGTGATTTTAAAAAAGCCAGTTGCAAATCTTTCATTTCTTCCCAATTGATAACTTCTGTATATAAATCTAATCCTAACCCGTTAACTAATTTTTCGATATTACTAACGGCTTGATCCGTATTCCAACCAGCATCTACATGAAAAATAAGTGGTCTCAAATTCATAATTTCTTTTGCGACATACGCGGCATAAGAGCTGTCTAAGCCACCGCTCAAACCCATTATACAATCAAATGGCCTGTTCTTTCCGTCTGCTTTTATTTTTTCGGCAATTTTCATGAGTTCGTCCATACCGCGTTGGTCTGTATGCCAATTCGGAAGGATGGTTTGTGTATAATTCAAATAATAGTCGCTTTCGCCTTTTTCGTTAAAAACAATATTTGGATCTGAAGTATCCATGATTGTTTTTGTACATATTTGATATTTTCTGTTTTCCATTTTTAATTATTTAGTGGTATTAAAAACACATTTTTGTTTGCTTCTAATATTGACGGATTATTAATTATTTTATCAAAATCGATTCGTATTTGTTGCCGTTTTTCGTATTTTTCGTTTGGTGACAATTTAGCCGTTTTAAGTATTGCTTCTTCAAAAACATTGATGTCCTGTAGAGAAATATCCCAGCCAAATCCCTGTTGTTCAAGATTTCTCCAAGGAGTATTATCACTTAATAAAACAGTTGTCCCAACGCTTAATGCTTCTACAATCACGTGACCAAAATTTTCTGCAAATGTAGGTAAAAACATCAAGTCATATTCAGAAAAAACTTTTTTGACGTCGCTTTTATCTACAGCTCCTTTGTAGGTAACGGTTATATTTTTTGGTAGATTTAAAATTTTATCTTGGCATTTTTTCCAAATAAACTCATCTTCAATTGGTCCATAAATATCAAAAACTATATCTTTTGAAATCTTTTGCAAAACATCAAAAGTAAATTCGATGTTTTTATCTTTTGAGATGCGAGACAAAAAAACTATTTTTAATGAATTTATCGCTGTGTTATCTATAGATTTTGGGTGATATATTTCAGTCGTTTTTTGTGTCAAATTTTGTGCTACAACAATTTTTTCAGGTTTGATTTTTAGATTTTTTATAACAAAGTCTTTTTCGACTTCTGAGGAAGCTTGCCAACAAACATTTTTATAAAGATTAAAAAAAAGTGCTGTTTTTAAAAAAATTTGTTTTTTGTTTTTTTTGAATAATAAAGCTTCTGTATAGGTTTCGCCTCTTGGCGAAATGACTATTTTTTTATCAATTAATCCTATTTTATTTAAAAAAACAATATAAATTGAAAAAACCGGACTTAAAAGACTGTTCAGATATATGATGTCTGACTTGGTTTGTCTGATAAGTTTTAGAATCAAAAACGGTTTTAGGATTCCAGATTTTATATAATTAATTTTAGCCTTTCCTTGACTTATCCAGGTGTTTGTTTTGATGTTTGAATATGGAGCTATGTCGCCCATATCACGGTCTGAAGTGATAATTTTAAATTCAAAATCATTATCAAGGTGTGCTATCAAATTGATTACCGATGTTAATGGGCCTCCCATTTTAAAACCTGGAAGATAATGATCGATAAAAATTAATATTATTGGCTTTTTCATTTTATAGCGTTTCAAAAATAATACTTTTGTTTTTTATGAATGTTGTATAAATATCGTCGTAGATTTTTTTGTGCAATTTTAATAAATTTGATTCAAATTTATAAATAATCAATTTTGGTAAAACTTGATTTGAAATCTCAATATTATAGATCACCCCGGTGGTATAAAATGAACATAATACTTCTGAAACATTGGTTTGTTTTGAAAACCAATCTTCAAAAGGCTCGTCAATTTTAACTATTTCAAAACCCAAACCAGAAATTAATTCTAATTTTTTTGGGTTTTCCTTTCGATGCGGATAATATTTATAAACATCAATCAATGGTAGATGTTGGTTTTTAATATTTTGTAAAAAAAGCAAATACTGTTGTTCGGAAATCATTTCGTTTTCTGAAATTGTAGAACCAATAAATCCCAACTCTTTTTGAATTAGGTCCTGCAATGGGTTTTGAATAATAGGTTTTTTATATATAATTGCGGTATCGTTTTTGGGTAAATCAAATTTGAATTGTGTGAAATAAACAAGTTTTTTTGGCAATTGAATAACTTTTTTATAAAAAACGGATTTGACAATAAATTTTATTTTATCTATCAAACTGTTTTTTTTCCTTTTTGCTTTTACCAAAAAACTGGCATTTCCCTCGTCCATTAGATACATTTTTTTGGGTTTTACGATGCTATTAAAGAGCAAGGTAGAATCTGTATCATAATGACTTGCAAAAAAAACAACTTCTTGATTTACATATTTTTGGCATATTGAAATAAATTTTCTGGATTTAGAATTTTGATATATCAAGTCTTTAAAAGTCCAGCTTTCAAAAAAGATAATTGTTTCTGGAACTACTGTGTTTTTTAATTTTGAAATAAAATTCTCATTCTCATAGGTTTTTTCTATGAATACAACAATTGTTTTAGGGTCTAAATCAAAATGTGATTTGGCAAAATTTACTTGTGCCATTTGATGTTCTGCCCCTATCAAAAAAACGTTCTTTGTCATCCTAATGAAACATTTGTTGATTTTTCAATTCGTTATAATGCGCTATATTTCTGGTTTTAAATACTTGCGCAGGACTTCCTCCTACAATTGCAAATGCAGGCACGTCTTTTACAACAACCGCTCCCGCCTGAATGATTGCACCTTCGCCAATTGTCACTTTTCCTAAAATAATGACCCTATCGCCAACCCAAACATTGTTGTGAATCACAACAGGTTTTTCGATGTGCGTATCATCATAAGGG
>JAYTNQ010000324.1:0-1179 GCA_043748255.1 Bacteroidota bacterium | reverse complement strand
TCCTGTCCCGCTGCACGCTATATCTTTTTTTGGTTTTTGAAAAAAAAACCATAAAAAGGATGCCGCTACATCGGGGCGATTTAAAACGGATAATGTTTTATATTATTTTAGTTTTGAATTGGTGTAAACAAATTTTATGAAGTGGTTCGTTATTTTATGTTTTTTTGTGTTTTTGAAAACCAAACAAACAAGTGTTTTGGTTTGAAAATCTGGTTAATTCTTGAGGTTTTCAAAATTCAAAAGAATAAGATTTTGGAAAAACACCATTTTTTGCCAACAAAAAGAGGTTTTGCAGCTTCTCGCGTGAGGGCAAAGGCGGAGCTCTTTTGGGGCTGGCGTTTTTCAGCCAGCCCCAAAAAGCGGGAGCCGGAGACCGACCCGAAGGGGCACGCCCAAAGGAAAAAAATTATATATTGTTTTTGAATTGTTCTAAAAACCTAACGTCGTTTTCATAAAACATTCTGATATCGCCTATTTGATAGAGTAACATGGCGATGCGTTCGATGCCCATTCCGAAGGCAAATCCGTTGTATTCGTCGGGGTTGATGTTGCAGTTTTTGAGCACGTTTGGGTCCACCATGCCGCAGCCCATGATCTCGAGCCAGCCGGTGCCTTTGGTAATGCGATAATCGGTTTCTGTTTTCAGCCCCCAATAAATATCTACTTCGGCGCTTGGTTCTGTAAATGGGAAATAGGAGGGACGGAGGCGGATTTTTGATTTTCCAAACATTTCTTTGGTAAAATAAAGTAGGGTTTGTTTGAGGTCTGCAAAGGAGACGTTTTTGTCGATATATAGTCCTTCTACTTGATGAAATATGCAGTGAGAGCGCGACGATATGGCTTCGTTTCTAAAAACGCGCCCGGGCGAAATGGTGCGAATGGGTGGTTTGTTGTTTTCCATATAGCGCACTTGAACCGACGAGGTGTGTGTGCGTAGCAATATGTCGGGATTGGTTTGTACAAAAAAGGTGTCTTGCATATCGCGTGCCGGGTGGTATTCTGGCAGGTTGAGGGCTGTAAAATTGTGCCAATCGTCTTCGATTTCGGGCCCTTCGGAAACGTTGAAGCCGATGTTGGCAAATATATCGATGATTTGATTTTTTACGATCGAGATGGGGTGGCGCGCGCCAATGTTGAGTGCGGGTGCGGGACGTGTGAGGTCGCCAAATATTTTTTGGG
>JAYTNQ010000323.1:0-3313 GCA_043748255.1 Bacteroidota bacterium | reverse complement strand
TTCGCGACAGCGGAATTCCTATTTATTTTTTTGTTGGAAATCACGATTTGTGGATGCGAGACTATTTTGAAAACGAACTTCAAATTCCCGTTTTTTATGACAATCAAATTTTTAATTTTGGCGAAAAATCTTTTTTGATTGGGCACGGTGATGGCAAAGGTCCAGGCGATATGGGTTACAAACGGATGAAAAAGGTGTTTACAAACCCGTTCTCAAAATGGCTTTTTGGCTGGTTGCATCCGGATATTGGCGTGAGATTGGCGCAGTATTTATCGGTCAAAAACAAGCTTATTTCTGGCGATGCCGATGTGCATTTTTTGGGCGAAGACAAAGAATGGCTCGTGCAATATGCCAAACGAAAATTAGAACAACGACATTATGATTTTTTGGTTTTTGGCCACCGGCATTTGCCCATGAAATTGAAGGTTGGCGAAAATGCTCATTATATTAATTTGGGCGACTGGATTGGTTATTTTTCGTATGGTGTTTTTGATGGAAATGATTTTGAACTCAAAAATTTTTAGTTTATTTTTCTTCAAAAGGACAGTTTTGATCAAATATTTCGCACAATAGTAGCATGATTTGTGCTTCGTATTGTTGCATTATTTCAGAATCTATTTGCGTTTTTTCGTTTTTTTCTATTTTAAAACAAAACGGTAAAAAACCTGATTTCAAATTTTTGAAAGAAAGGATTCCAGCCTCAATTGGCAGGTTATTAGATTGATTTTCAAAAAGATAGCTGTATGCCAAAAGCTGAATAATTTTGTCGTTTTTGATGTCGTTTGTCAATCCGTCCCAGGTTTTTAGGGTGAGATTTTTTTTCTCTACGTTTCCTGTCTTATAGTCGATAATTCTAATTGTGCCATTTCGCTGTTCGATGCGGTCAACAGAGCCACCCATTTTTATCGAAAACGGTAGGCTTTTGTGGGTGATAATACGTTCAAAACGTTTCTCAAGAAATAATATTTTGATTGCATCGCCTGACTTAACGTTTTGAAGTTCGAGTGTCAAATAATTGAAAATGTGACGCTTGGCAACTTCAAAAGCGAGCAAATTTTTTCCTTTTTTGATTTCGCCTTCTTTATAAATTTCTTTAAATTGTTTCAAAACTTCTGCATTCATTAATTGAAAACAGTTTTGAATATGGCTTTCGCTCAAAAAAACACCAATATAGGGTTCAAACAAGGCTTCGAGTGTTTTATGAATAATGGTGCCAAGGGTATTGACGGCGATATTTTCTTCGACTTCATCAAGTTGTTTGCTTCTTAGAATATACTGAAAATAATAATCAATTGGGTTTCTGATATAGGCCGTAAGCGCTGATGGTGAAAAGCCTTTTTCGGCAATTTCTTGCAAACGGTGCATGACCAATTCTGATTTTGGAATTTGTTTTTTTGGACTAATGACTTCAGCCATAACTGCATTAATCACCTGAATATCAAGCTGATGATCGGCTTGTTTTTCTACTTCTAATTGGGTGATGAAACGACTTTTTTCGCCGGTATCAAATCCAGAATCATCATTGTTATATATCAAATATATGTTTTTGGCTCGCTGCATCAAATGATAAAAGTGGTAGGTATATATGGCGTCTTTTTCTTTGAATGTTGGTAGTTTTAATTCGCATTTGACATCATAAGGTATAAAGGAATTGGAGGATTTTCCGGCAGGAAATTTACCTTCGTTCATTGCCGTTACGATCACAGTTTCAAAATCTAAAACCCGACTTTCGAGAACGCCCATAATTTGCAAACCGTTGAGTGGCTCACCTTCAAACGATACTTCGGCAAGATCAATGAGCTGTTTGTAAATGGCATATAGCGTGTCGATTTTGTCTAAATGTGGACGGTTTACATAATAATTTTGTAGTTTATTAATGATTTTAAATATAGAAAAAACAAAGGCTGTTGCCAATTTTTCGTCTGTTACAGATTGGTTCAAATTGGTTTTGATCATTTGCAACAAATTTTGAATATTATCTAAAACAGCGATTGCACCGTCTTCCCATTTTTGAAAAAGCAAACCAAATAGTTCATTTTGAACACCCTGTAGTGATATGATTTTGTTGTAGGTTAAAAATGTGATGTTGTTTTTGTTGATGGTTTCTACCAAATATTTGCTGTCTGAATAGGGTTCTATCAACGAATGTGTCAGTATATCGAGCACATCTTTGTAATAAAAAACATAATCTTTTGCATTTCTTGCAATCGCATTGCTGTGCATTTTGAACAATTTGGCAATCAAAATTTGTGCTGGATTATTCTTGCTCGAATAGCCCATCGTAATGTTGAGCGCACCTACAGAATCTGGAAGCGCGTTCAATACTGGCAAAAGCAAATTTTCGTCACCCAGCACAATGGCAACTTTGTCTAAGGATAGCTCTTGATTTTCGGCAATTATTTTTTCGATAATACTGCCCGCAATTTTGGCTTGACCAATAGTTTTTGGTGTTCCAATAATTGAAATGTTTTTGGATTGCGAAAATTCGTCAACGATCCATTCAAACGGATTTGATTTGTAATAAGGCCAACTCTGTTTGAATCTTCTAACAAACAAAGCCGCGTCGTGATAGGGATCATTCAAAAAAACTTGATCCACGTCCCAATATATTTTGGCTTGACCACACACCAAAAGTTGTTGCACAATTTTTTCTTCGGCTGCATTCAGCGCATTAAATCCTGCAAATAAAAATTTTTTTCCGCCCGTTTTTTTTGCAAAAGCATCTAATTTCTTGGTGGCTTCGCGATAAATTAATCCTTGATATCCTATTTTCTTTTCGATAAGATGCGCATACAAAGATTCATAATAAAGTGGCAATAATTTCCAAAAAGCCAAATGTTTTTCGATCAAATCTGTGCGTTTCTCGACATCAACAGACCAATGTTCTATTTCTTTTATTTCGTCAAGATATTTCAAAACTTTGTTTGGCTCCAGCAAATATCGGTCTATTTCGTTAAAATCTTGTAGCAATGTTTTGCCCCAATTGGCAAAAAGTTCAAACTCTTGTTGGTCTTTTGGTAACGTAATTTTTAGATATACTTCATAAAATTCAAACAGCATTTCAATAGCATCAACACTTCTAATGGTTGCAATATCTTGAACAAAATCTTCGATACTCACAATTTCTGGCGAAAAAACAGTGTTTTCAATTTGGCTTTTTAGGGCTTCTATCAAAAAAATTTTAGCCCTTTTGTTGGGCAATATCACTATGGTATTGGTCAAATCATGCCCGTAATCTGCTACCAAAACCGAGGCAATCTTGTCTAAAAAAGTGGTGTTTTTCATTTTATAAAATTAAAAAAAAACACAACGA
>JAYTNQ010000322.1:0-3326 GCA_043748255.1 Bacteroidota bacterium | reverse complement strand
TTGTGAACATACACGATTGGCGCTCGAAATAATAACATACACGTTTGGCGATAACTTTTTCCACAAAGACTATTTTCAGGAGTTTATCAAACAACATTTGGCGCACTATGGCATGACGATTGACGATGATTATAAAGATATTTTCAGGTATGATCTCACACCAAAAGGGATAAAAGTATTTTCAAAATATAAAAACATTCAAATTCAAATCCAAGATGATGTAGTAGCGCCATCCAATGAAAACTTTCAAATTTATTCGGCAGTTGGATATCAATCAACTATAGAAAAACCCTACGGGATGGGGATTAGTTTTGTTTTTGATAAAAATAAATTCATTACAATATCACCTGTTGTTGCAAAGTATAACAAGCAGAGAAATGATTTAATATCTGGTTTTTCTCCAATAAATTTCTCCAATTTGAATGATAGCTTATTGGTAATTGAAGATGTTTCTAAACAGGATATCATGCTAAAAATGATTCAAATTTCGGATTTAATGAATCGAAAAGAGTCAGACTTTAGCTACATTAAAAAAGCGATACAACTGTTTCAAGAGCTTAAACCAAAACTTGACGAGCTTTTCATATTCAAATATGATTCAAACGATACATTCACCCGAAAAAATCTTGTGCCGCTTCAAATAGTAGAAGCGCCTATTACTTTGTTTTTTAAGTTATCAGAAGGCGATAAGCTATATACACTGAAAGCAAAAATTAAAATTGGAGACAAAAACTACAACATCAACGCTTCAAAACTTTGCATAAGCAACGTTTTTATTATGGTAGAAAACATGGTTTATCTAATTCCAAATATAGAAACAAGTCATTTTATTAGCTATTATCAAAGTGTTCCAGAAACCAATTTTTTCAAAAAAGATTTTGAAGAAATGTATAATAAGGTGATCTTGCCATTGTCAAAAAAATTTGAAATTGAATCTTCAATTTTCAAAAAAGATAAATCCAAAATAGAAGACCAAACACTCGAAAAACAGGTTTATATCACAGATTTGGATGGCGAATACGTTGTGTTTAAATTGGCAGTTCAATATCCAAATCAATTGATTTCTATAAATTCTAAAGAGAATTATAATCAAAAAACACATTCCAACCAAAAGTCACCAAAAGTCAGCTATAGCGAGCGAAATGTTTCGTTTGAAGATGATTTTAAAGAAGAATTTGAAGGTTTGCACCACATATTTTCAGAGCAGGATGGTATTTATTTTTTGAGGCCAGATCAACTCATAGAAAATTATTGGATGCTCCATGCTATAGATAAAATGGAGCAAATTGGCATAAAAGTTTTTGGGGCAAATAATCTCAAATCATTCAAATTTAATACCAACAAAGCGGTAGTAAAGATAGGTTTGAAATCAGATATAGACTGGTTTGATTTGGAAATCGAGATCAGTTTTGGAAATCAAAAAGTTGGGTTAAAAGAGTTGCAAAAGGCATTTTTGAAAAAAACCAATTATGTGGCACTCGGCGATGGCACTTTGGGAATTTTGCCCGAAGAGTGGATAAAGAAATTAGCAAAGTATTTTAAGGTTGGCGAAATCAAAAAAAACGGCATCAAATTATCAAATTACCAATTTGGTATCATAGACGAAATGTTTGACGAAATCGAAAAAAAACCACCTTTTTTGTTAGAACTTTTAGAAAAAAAGAAACGTTTGCAAAATATATCGGAAATAGCAACCGTAGAAATTCCAAAAGGGATAAAGGCAAAACTACGTGATTATCAGCATCATGGGTTAAACTGGCTTGCTTTTTTAGACCAAAATCAACTTGGAGGTTGTCTTGCAGATGATATGGGATTGGGCAAAACCCTTCAAGCGATTACGTTTTTGCAATATCTAAAATTGAAAGACAAAAAATGCCTCCCTTCCCTTATTATTGCTCCAACGTCTTTGATTTTTAACTGGCGAAACGAAATCGAAAAATTTTGCCCAAGTTTGAAATTATTGACTTTTGTGGGGCCAAACCGCATGGAACTAAAGGATCAATTTTTAAAATATGACCTTGTGATTTCAACCTATGGCTCGTTGTTGAACGACATCGAAATGATGCAAAATTTCAGGTTTAATTATGTCATTTTAGACGAAAGTCAAGCCATAAAAAACCCAAATTCAAAAAGATACAAATCCGTAAAATTGTTAAATTCTTATGGACGATTGGTGCTTACAGGCACACCGATTGAAAACAATACGTTTGATTTGTATGCCCAAATGAATTTTATCAACCCGGGATTATTGGGCAATATGACCCATTTTAAAACTGAATTTTCAGACGCAATCGATAAAGAAAAAAATGTTGAGGCCTCACAATTATTGGGTCAGATGATAGCACCTTTTTTGCTACGCCGCACCAAAGAACAAGTTGCCAAAGAATTGCCCGAGAAAACCGAAAGCATCATTTATTGCGAGATGGAAAAAGAGCAACGCAAAGTTTATGACGCTTTCAAAAACAAATATCGCGATTATTTGTTGCACAAAATTGATGAAAATGGAGTTGAAAATGCCCAAATGTATATTTTGGAAGGCTTGACAAAATTGCGTCAAATTTGCAACTCGACAGCTATGATCAATGACGAAGAAGATTATGGCAATCATTCTGTAAAATTGGATTTGCTGATAGAAAACATCAAAGAAAAAACAGGAAGTCATAAAATTTTGGTCTTTTCTCAGTTTGTAAAAATGCTTACAATCATCAAGAACAGGTTGGACGAAGATCAAATAAGCTATGAATATTTGGATGGTCAAACCCAAAAGCGAGAGGATAGGGTCAATAATTTTCAAACCAATTCAAATATTCGGGTGTTTTTGATAAGTTTGAAAGCCGGTGGAACAGGGCTAAATTTGACCGAGGCCGACTATGTGTTTTTAGTAGATCCATGGTGGAACCCTGCTGTTGAAAATCAAGCCATAGACCGTTGCTATCGCATAGGTCAAAAACAAAAAGTTATGGCATATCGCATGATTTGTAAAGACACTATCGAAGAGAAAATTGTTGCACTGCAGGGCAAGAAAAAGGCGGTTGCATCAAGTATCATTTCGATAGACGAAGAAAAAAAATCGTTTGATATTAATATGGTAAAATCGCTTTTTGGATAAAAAAGAGCTGAATTTTAATAAACACGACGAATAAATTCTTCAAAGTCTATCTGAGTTTTTTTGAACAATTGTTAATACAAATTATTGAAAACAAAAACTTTTAAAAAGCAAGGTTTTATTCTCCATGTTTTTTTTATTTTTAAAAACAGCTACTTCAACGGCAACTTCGCCCGCCCACATACAAGTCACGTTTTCTGGACAGCGCGAGTCAGACACA
>JAYTNQ010000321.1:0-1192 GCA_043748255.1 Bacteroidota bacterium | reverse complement strand
CCATAGCAAAATATCACAAAACGCCCATTTATTCTTTGAATAATAAACATTTTGAAATTCTAAAAGCTCCGGTTTATTCATAAAAAAACGCCTACAATTAGGCGTTTTTTTTATGCTATTTTTTTGCAGTTGCTTTTTTTGCAACTACTTTTTTGGCGGCGGCTTTTACTACTTTGCCTCCTTTGGCATATTTAAAGCCTTTTTTGAGCGTGCCGTCCTGCTTCACGCCCTCACGTTTGATCACTTTTGCGCACAATTTTTTGGCGGTTGTTGTGGCTTTTTTCTTGGTTTTTGCCACACCGTTTAGTTTGGCTTTTACTACTTTGCCTCCTTTGGCATATTTGAAGCCTTTTTTGAGCGTGCCGTCTTTTTTTAGACCGACAGATTGGTATTGGTTTGTGTTCATGGTTTTGGTTTTTTGGGGGTTAGGGTTAATGCTGTTTTGTGTTGATGCTTACTACTTTTTCCAAATGGCTGTTTTGTTTTTTATAAATGCTGCCGGCTTTGTTTTGCCCTCAAAAAAGCAATGTTCTGTATAGGTTGGAAAGCCCAATACATCTACGCCGGTCTGATAAATTGCTTTTTTCATTTGCTTGGTTTAATTGGTTTGTATTGTTTTGAACGAAAAAACGTGTTTTTCTTGTGGTGCTGGCTGTGGTTCTGGCTGGGTCAATTTGCCATCAAAAATAGTATAGTGCAAGCCGTCTAATGGTTTGTTTTGATAGCGGTTTTTGTTTGCAAAAACATAGTTTTGGCGGTAGTCTGCAAAGGCGTTTGTCATCAATATCACATCGCCGTCAAACTGGCTCTTGCTGCCTCCTCGCATTTTGCCATCGGTGGTTTGTTGAAAGATCACCACAAACAGTTTGCCGTTGTATTTTTTGCGCAAATCCTTGTCAACCTCAAATCTGCTATCTATCTCTTGAAGTTTGGCAAAACTGTCTATAAATATCACTTCGTTTTGTTCGATTAGCTGCTGCAATGCCATTATGCTATTTACTTCCGGGGCTGTAATATTATGCAAGGCTTGTGGGTCTGATATGTATTGATCTACTTTGCTGGCATACAAGGCACTATCGGGGTGCTCCTCGATGCTGGCGTGACCACATTTGTAGTTTTTGGCAAAAGCCGCCATGAGCCTAAATAGCATTCTTGTTTTCATGCTGCCTTGACCGCCTGCAAGTGTAATGAC
>JAYTNQ010000320.1:0-3340 GCA_043748255.1 Bacteroidota bacterium | reverse complement strand
TTTTTCACTACATCAGTTTGCATTCGAGTCCCTATTATGCCAACAAACACGATGGTAGAAACCTTCCAGAAACAGATCGTTTTACCAATTGTTTGTTGCGTTTGCCGCTTTTTTTTGAATTGAATAGCGATTTGGTAATTGATGCTGTTATAGGATTAACTTTAGTGTTTTGAAATGCATTCAGAAAAAGGAAAAAACGACAAATAAATAGAAAACAATGACCTCATAAAAAAGGAAATTGAAGAATTATAAAAATTTAAAATCATGAATTACAGCAGCATTCTAAAAGACAACAAGTGGCTAATCCTTATATTAGCAATCGCAAGCGCGTTGCGGTTTTATCATTTAGATTTTCAATCGGCATGGCTGGATGAGATTTATACGTTAAGAATGGCTGATCCTAAATTAACCATAAACGAACTTCATCAATCCATAATGATTAGAGAGGGAATACCTCATTTTTATTTTTTAATAGTAAAATATTTTAATATTATTGCAGGACATAATATTTTTTATGTCAGAGTCGTATCTGCATTGTGTGGTGTCATTTCGATATATATAATTTATCTATTAGGAAAAGAGCTTTTTTCAAAACAAATAGGCGTTATTTCGGCTATATTGCTGACGGTCAATCCTTTCCATATTGAATATTCACAAGAAGGCAGGTCATACACAATGATGTTGCTATTTGTTCTTCTTGCTTATTATTTTTTGACCAAATATATAAAATCTGTAAGTTATAAAAACGCATTTTATATAGGTGCTTTTTGTGGTCTAATCACAAATACACACCCAATAGGAATCGTAAATGTAATTGGAATTTTTCTTGTACTATTTTTTTATTTATTGACAAGAAAAACTTTAAACCAAAAAATTGAAGTGGCAAAGCACAGCCTTTTAGCCGGGATTACAACATTAATAGTGTTTTATCCGGTGTATCAAATTGTCTTGAAACTAACGTTATATAAATCGTTTTGGGTACAAAAACCAAGTTTCGATTATGTCATCCAAGTGTTAACTCAGGTTTCAGGATATTCCAAATTATTTTTATTATTAAGTGTTGTTTCCATTATTGTTTGGTTTTTTTATACAATTAAAATAATAATACGGAACAAAAACATTGATTTTTTTGAAAATCCAGAAACAAAAACTTTTATAATAATCTTTTTTTGGATTGCTTTTTTTATCGGATTTATGATCATTAAATCAATAATGGGCAACTCGTTAATTTTGCATAGATATTTCATTTCTTTACTGCCAGCTTTTATAATTTTGAATTCTTGGTTTGTATTAAAAATTAAAAATCTGAAATTACAATATCTATTGGTTGGAATTGTATCCGTTAGTTTCCTTTTTTTTAATATAAAAACCAGAAATTATTATAATACACTTTCAAAATCACAATATGATTTGGTGTCAGATGAAATTAAGAAATCAAAATTTAAAGAAGATAATGTTGTGTCAAATTGGGGCTGGCTTATGGGGTTTTATTTTCACGACGCAAAAAACCAATCGCTAACAACCGAAATAAGTTTAGAAAATTATGTTTCAAATATGATGTATAATGAAGCACCAAAAAACTCATTTTGGTATATTGATGGAAATTCAAGACCCTATTCATTAGGCGTAAATGCAGAAGCTTTTTTAAAAAATAATTTTGTTTTAACCTCAAAAATAAACAAATTTGATAGCTGGGCAAGACATTATAAATCAAGAAGCAATGAAGTTTTTTTGGATTTAAAAAAATTCAATCCTTCAATGTTTGACGGGACTGGAACTATGATTTTTGTTCAAAATTTAGAAACTACTTATCCACCATTTTCTCTTGAAAAAGGAAGTTATATAATTGTGATTCGCGGTCAAAGCTTACCATTGATCCCAATAAATGATGAAAATGCACACTTTAATGTCTTAGTAAATGACATCAAAATAAAAGATTTTTATTTGGATAGCCGACCAAATTCAAAAGCTCTTGAAATGAAATACGAGCATCAAGGAGGTAATCTTTCGTTAAAACTTCAATACGATAATGATTTGGTAATTAACAACTTGGATAGAAATGCAATGATGTTTTCAATTAACATTAAAAAATTGTAATTTTTAAATAAATTCCTATATTTGCAAAAAATAAAAAAATGAAAAAAATAATAATTGTATTTATATTGTCAATCGGTTTTTTGCAAACATCGTGTAAAAAAGGAGCTGAAACTTCAGAAGCAAAAACAACCAAAGAAAATTTCTCTGTAGAGATAGTAGCTCAATCTTCTAAAAAAGACGATTTTGCAGTTTATTTTACAGAAGATGGCACTATTAATTTTGATTCAAACAAAGTGCTTTGGCATGGCGTAAAAGCTGGTGTTAACGAAAAAATCGTTTTTGATTTTCCTGACGAAAAATTACCAACAGCAATTAGATTAGATTTCGGAATGAATAAAGAACAAGATTCCGTAGTGATTTCTAAAATTAAAATTGCATATATGGCTGAAAATTTTGAATTTAACGGCTCTGACTTTTTTAATTTTTTTATTGCAGACAAACAATTCAAGGTGAAAACAGACGCCAAAAATGGCACGCTTACACTTTATAAAAATGGAGCTTCATATAGCACACCTTATTTTTATCCAAGAGGCGAATTAGCAGAAAAAATTAAGGCTATGACAAAAGATTAACTTTTTTTTTGTAAAACAATAAAATTCCAAACACTGAGATATGCAAAATATTGATTGTTTGGAATTTGGTTTTTAATAATAACCCCTACAAATAGGATAATTAAACTCTTTTTTTATTCTAAAAAAATAAATTTGATTTTGTTTAGTACCGTGAAATGATAATCCTAAAAAAAATTAGCAATGAGAAAATTACTTGTTTTGATGCTTACATTTTGTATTATTTCTTGCCATAAACCTGCAAACTCAAATAGGTTTTTTATACAATTAGACGCTATTATTCAAAAAAATGATTCTATACAGGTATTTTACAAAAAAGATGGGACCATAAATTTTAATGAAATTGAATCGTTTTGGACAAAAGTAAAAGGTCTGAAAACAAATCAAAAAATAGCAATTAAATTTCCCGAAAACATCAAGCCAAACCAATTTAGAATAGATTTTGGGCGAAATTCTAAACAGCCTGAAATTATCCTAAATAAATTAGAATGTAGTTATAAAGCCCACTCATTTGTTTTGAAAGGCAAAGAAATTTATCAATTGTTGAGAGTGGATATTAACAATACCATTCTAGACCCAGACTTTGGTGTTTTGAAACGCAAATATCCATCACAGCCAAATGGACCATCTTTGTATCCAAATGGGCAAGGATTGAAAACAAAACTGGAAGACTT
>JAYTNQ010000319.1:0-8907 GCA_043748255.1 Bacteroidota bacterium | reverse complement strand
TTTTGTGTGGCATTGTTTGCTAATTCTTCGCCTCGAATCACGCCAATGGACTGAAAACCGTTTGTTTGTGCGGCAAAGGCTACGGCTGCAATATGGTTTGAGAATGCGCCGCCAAAGGTGAGTATTTGTTTGTGTTTTTGATTTTTGGCGGCTATGAGGTTGTATTTTAATTTTCGGTATTTGTTGCCCGATACAAATGGGTGTAGCAAATCTTCTCTTTTGATATAAACGGTTATGTTTTGGTTTTTGTCGTGATAAAAGATTTGGTTTGTAGATTTCATTTTGGTTTTTTTAGATTTTTTTTAGATTTTTTCGAAATCTTATAGGTCTAATTTAGCCCCGATTGATGCGGTATCCTTTTTGGATTTTCTTTTTCGGAAAATCCAAAAAGATATAGCGGAAAGCGGGACGGATGGTGTGCGAGACGGGCTGGTGTGCTTCTAAAAATAAAAATTAAAAGGGTTCTTTTTCGGCTAATTTTCGTTCTAATTCTGCTTGAAATTCTTCCATGACGGGTTTCATGGTGCTGTCTGGAATGTCTGAAATGCGAATGTACATCAGGCCGTCTATGGCGTTGTTGAAGTGCGGATCGACGTTGAATGCCACTACTTTTGCGTTTTGTTTGAGATATTTTTTGATCAAAACGGGCAGGCGAAGGCTTCCGGGCTCGAGTTCGTCTATGATTTTGTCAAATTTGTTGAGGTTTGATGCGGCTTCGTCAAAGACAAAGTCTTTGTCTGTGTCTTTGAGTTTTATTTTATATTCTTTTTTTGGGTGAATATATTGGGCTACATAGGGGTCATAATAGTTTGATTTCATAAATTCGATCATTAGCGATTTTGAAAAATCTGAAAATTGGTTGCTGATGCTCACGCCTCCCATCAAATATTTGTGGTTTGGAAACCGAAGTGTGACGTGGATAATGCCTTTCCAGAGCAAAAAAAGAGGCATTGGTTTTTGTTGGTATTCTTTGATGATGTAGGCGCGCCCCATTTCGATGGTGTTCTGCATCATTTTGTCGAGTTCTGGTTCCAATCGAAAAAGGCTGTTGACATAAAATCCGGGCATTCCAAATTTTGGAAAAATCTCGGCTCCGATGCCCATTCTATAGGCTCCGGCAATTTTGTTGTGCTGGTTATCCCACAAAAAAAGGTGGCGATAATATTTGTCAAATTGGTCCAAATCTATAGATTTGTTGGTACCTTCGCCTATTTCTCTGAAGGTTATCTCGCGCAGGCGCCCAATTTCGTGAAGTAGGTTTGGTATTTTTTTGGCTTCTGCAAAAAATACTTCGAGGTGGTTGCTTTGGAGTAGTCTGCAATCTAAATTTCGTAAAAGTTCGACTTCTACTATCATTTTTTTTAGGTCGCCTGGGGTTGCTATTGTTTTGGGTTTTTTGGCAATTTTGAGCTGGTTTGGCATCCCAATTTTGTGTTCTTTTTCGAATGGTTTTGACAAGAGGTAGGTTTTTTTTCGCAAAAAATCGGTGTATGTTTCGATGGTTTGGTGCTCATTTTGTTCGACCACCGAGATTGGGTTTCCGATACGCACTTTTATAATTCGGTCTTTTTGAGAAAAGAGTTCTGAGGGTAGTTTTGCGGTGCGAAGGGTGTCGTCTATTTTTGACAAAAAATAAAACAGCCTACTGTTTTTTGCATGAAAATAGATGGGTATCACGGGTACTTGAGCTTTTCTAATCACCTTGATAGCGCCTTCTTCCCAGGGTTTGTCAACCACCAATTTGCCGTCTTTGTAGCTTGAAACTTCGCCCGCCGGAAACATTCCGAGTGGTTTGCCATCGCTCAAATGCCTAAAGGTTTCTTTGATTCCAAGAACACTGGATTTGGTGTTTTTGTGGTTTTCAAAAGGGTTTACGGGCATGATATATGGCTTTAGGGGCTCTATACGATGGAGCAAAAAATTGGCAATAATTTTAAAATTTGGTTCGCGCTCCAGCATCAATTTGAGCAACAAAACGCCGTCTATGCCTCCGAGTGGGTGGTTTGATATTGTGATATAAGCGCCGCTTTTTGGCAGTCTTTTTAAATCTTCGTCTGGGATTTCAAATTTGATTTCGAGTTGTTCCAAAACAGCATTTAGAAAGGCGACATCTTTTTTGTGTTTGTTTTTGTCATAAATAGCATTGAGCTTTGAGAGCTGAAAAACACGCATCAAAACCCAACCAAAAAAAGTGCCAACGACTCCATATTTGGTAGCGTTTATAGCTTTTGCAACTTCTTTTGCGGTTACTAAACCCATGTTTTTGATGATTTTGACAGGTCAAAGATAGCAAAACTATCAAAAACAGCCAAATTCTAATCTGTTCAAAAGCGGATTTTGACATACCATTTTAAAAAAGTAATAAAAAGCGAATAAATTTTTTGATACTGCAAATTATTCATTATCTTTGCCGACACAATTTTTGCGGATATGGTGAAATTGGTAGACATGCCAGACTTAGGATCTGGTGCCGCAAGGCGTGTAGGTTCGAGTCCTATTATCCGTACAATTAAAATGCAATTGTCTAAAATATAGGTAATTGCATTTTTGCTTTATTAAAGTTGCCAAACATTTGCCAAACCATTTTCAAAACAATACTAATTTTCATTTTCTTTTGGACTAAAAAACTCGTTTTCAGTTCATTATTTCTTATAGGACACAAATTGCCATAATTCAAACTGAATTTAAAAGTTATTCAGTAAATTAAATTGTTGAGGTTGATATAATCTTTTTTGCTTTTTTCGTTGGTTACTGATTTTGTTTCTAATATTGTGAGCCAATTCTTTTATTTGAATTTCAAAATTTGAATTATACCAAACTTTAGATAAGTATCTATTTTTATTTGTTCAAAACAATCTTTATCGTTTTGATAATAGTATCGTAATCCGGTATGTGAAAGCAAAATGCTACTTTCTTTTTGCATTGAAATATCAAACCCGGTTACTTTACAGATAGAATTTTTAACCTCAACTTTTTGTATTTGCTTTTGGTTGCTATTTTATTTTTATGGGTTCATTTTCGGTTCGCTTTTCGGTTGTAATAATTTTTAGATTAATTTTTTTCTTTGATTACATTGTGCAACATTTTACTATTTTTTTTACCACGTTATTGGCAACGTGGTAAATTATTGCTTTTTTTTGCCACGTTATTGGTAATGTGGTAAATTATTGCTATTTTTTGCCACGTTACTCATTCATCAAAACTTTTATTAAAGCGTTATTCATATAATAATTTGATTTACCAATTTTAATTTTTTCTAAAAAACCATTTTCTGCAACACTATCTAAATAATTTTGTGCTGTTCTTCTACTAATTTTCAATTCCTGCTCTAAAAACTCAATCTTGGTGTAAGGATTTCTAAATAGGTTGTTTATTAAATCTTGGCTATATATTTTAGGTAGTTTGGTTTGAATATCGGTTTTGTAATCCTGCATCAATTTGTTAATATTTGTAATCAAATCGATAGTTTGCTTTGCGGTAACCTCAACGCTTTTAAGAAAATACAAAATCAAATGTTGCCAGTCGTTTTTGGCCCTAACATCTTGCAAAACTTGGTAGTATTCCGCTTTGTTTTGTGTGATGTAACGACTTAAATACAAAATTGGAATGTCTAATAATCCTTGCAAAACCAAATAAAGTATATTGATAATTCTACCAGTTCTACCGTTACCATCGTAAAAAGGGTGTATGCTTTCAAATTGATAGTGAATGATTGCCATTTTTATAAGTGGGTCAAGATTTGAAAACTCGTTATCGTTTATAAACTTTTCAAGGTTTGCCATTAATTCCAAAACTTCTTCTTTGGTTTGTGGCGGTGTATAAACGGTTTGTCCTTGTGAATTGACTAATTTTGTACCGCCTTGCGTTCTAAAACCTGCATTGTTTTCTAACAATTCTTTTTGAATGGTTAGAATATGCTTGTTTAACAAAAGTTTCTCTTTTCGTACTATTTCAAAACCCAATTTCAAACCTTGTGCATAATTATAGACTTCTTTTGAGGCTGGTTTTTTGGTGTCAATTAATATATTTTCTTTATATAAATCGTCGTGGGTAGTGATAATATTTTCTATTTCGCTACTATCTTTTGCTTCCTGTAACGTCAAAGTATTGATTAAAATACTTTCGTTTGGGATTGTTTTTGATGTTCCCTTTAGTTCAGCTAAATAACGGTGCGACTGCGAAAGTTGTTTTAAAATTTCGATAGTTTCAATTTCTTGCTTTGGCGGTAATATTGGCAAAATAAAATTTTCGTTAGTCATTTGTTCCGTTTTTTATAATTTTTAGTTGAGGTGTTTTGTCTTTGTTTAGTTCCTCGTAGAACTGCATAAATAAATCTGCATTTGCATCTTTGTCCTCACAGTTATTTATGTAGGTCAAAAATAAACTTTCTTTAGAATGTCCTGTTATGTTAATCAAAATAGGTGTTGGTATCTTTTTATAATAATTCGTTGCAAAGGAACGTCTAAAACAATGCGATGCGAGTAAATCACATTTAGGATAAAATCCCAATTCTTTGCGATTGGTTTCGATGTTTAGTTTTGTTCCTTTTACGACCTCAACTATTCCAGCCAGTTTACAAACTACTTTTATAAAATCGTTAAACTTTTGATGTGGTATTTTTGTAGGTAGGTTATTTTCTATGATTTCGATAACGTGCGGTGCTATTATGCCAAGAGTTACACTTTTATTTGTTTTCTGCTGTATGATGTCTAAATAATAACTGTTGCTTTTAAATCGAATGTTTTCGTGAGTAATATTCAATAAGTCGCCACCACGTTGCCCAATTTCACAACCAAGCAAAATCCAGTTTCTTGTATTGTTTATGGTATTGGCTGTAATTGAAATGTTTTTAGTTAGTTCGGGATTTTCTTTTTTGAATTGTTTTAAAACGGCATCTTTTGGAATTTCAAAGGTTCTTATTTGTTCCAATTCGTCAAACGATAATGTTTGAATGTATCGGTCTTTATCGCTTTCTCTAAAATGCTGAATTGTTTTTGAGTATGGTGTTATTAGAATTTCGTTTTTTTCTGCATCAATGCAAATCGTTTTTAAGATTTCTAATTGTTTGCCCGAATAGTTAGTTGAGAATTTTTTAGTATTCACAAGCCAGTTAGTAAATTTATCTACAAATGGTTTTGTGATTTCAATAAAGTGAATTTTCTTTTTTATTGTGGTTTGATATTCAACAATGATTTTTTTGAATAAACTATAATTTTTTACTGTACTCGGACTTAATCCAATTTTAAAACCACCATTGGTTTTGACTTTGCGAGTGTTTGCATTATCAATAATATGCTGAATATGGTTTACCAGTAATTCATTATCGGTTTTCTCAACTCTATTAAAACATTGTTTGATATTGTTTTCGAGCCAGTAGGTATCAATTAGAATTCTATTTAATAAATCTTTATTGAGGTTTTCTAAAACATAATTTTCTAACTTTTTGAGATTGTTAGATAGTTGTTTGTTTTCGGGAGTGTTTTGTTTGGGTAAATCTTTATCGCTCCAGTCTTTCGGATTTATTGAAAATCCAGTATTCAATTCAAGTTCCAAACTACGACCATTTGAAACACGAATTTTTATTGAAACATTTTTGTTTACTTTACTTCTTAATCTGAATTGTACCGATGCCATTTTAATGTATTTTGAACTTTTGAACATAACAAAGATACAAAATAAAATTATATGATTTACAAAGTTGCCCAACCATTGCCCAACCATTGCCCAACCGATTTACAATATTATTAGTTCGTATTAGATTTTATTAGATTACTTTTGAGTTATAAAAGTTTTGTAATGTATTGAAAGTGTTGATATTTTGAAGTGTTTATGTAATGTTTCCAATACTTGACAAAAAACACTAAATTGTGGGGTGTAGCGTGTAGGTTCGAGTCCTATTATCCGTACAAAAAACGCAATCGCTACAAATAGTAACTTTTGCGTTTTTTTTATAAAATCTTGATTAGCATAGTTTTATACCAACTTCAATTTAGGATAGTATTTTTTTTTGAAAATTAATCTTCTTGTCATGAGCGACTTGCGTGAGGGCAAAGGCGGAGCTCCTTTTTTCTGGGCGTTTTTCAGCCCAGAAAAAAGAGCGGGAGCCGGAGACCGACCCGTTAGGGGCACGCCCAAAGAAAAAGTATTTTATAGATCAAATTTGATGCCTTGTGCTAATGGCAAATTGGTGGTATAGTTGATGGTGTTTGTTTGGCGTCGCATATAGATTTTCCAAGCATCAGAGCCGGATTCGCGACCGCCACCGGTTTCTTTTTCGCCACCAAATGCGCCACCAATTTCGGCTCCCGAGGTGCCAATATTGACGTTTGCGATGCCGCAATCTGAACCTGAAACCGACAAAAATCTTTCGGCTTCGCGCAGGTTATTGGTCATGATGGCCGAGGACAATCCTTGTGCGACATTGTTTTGAATTTCGATGGCGTTTTCTACATCGCCATCATATTGTAGGAGGTACAAAACTGGGGCAAAGGTTTCGTGTTGTACGATTTCAAAATGGCTTTTGGCTTCGGCAATGGCTGGTTTTACATAGCATCCGCCTTCATATCCTGCACCAGAAAGTTTGCCACCTTCGACCAATAATGTGCCGCCTTCGACAACAACTTTTGTCAACGCATTTTGATACATTTCGACGGCGTGGTGGTCTATGAGTGGCCCTATATGGTTGTTTTGATCAAGGGGGTTTCCTATTTTTAGTTGTCCGTAGGCGGCTACAATTGCGTCTCGCACTTTGTCATAAATACTGCTGTGAATTATCAATCTTCGGGTAGAGGTGCAGCGTTGTCCGGCGGTGCCTACGGCTCCAAAAACGGCTCCTATAACGGTCATTTTGATGTCGGCATCGGGTGTCACGATGATGGCGTTGTTGCCACCAAGTTCTAGCAGTGATTTGCCCAATCGTCCCGCTACGGTTTGGGCTACAATTTTGCCCATTCGGGTAGATCCTGTGGCCGATATTAGCGGAATTCGTTTGTCTGAGGTCATGAGTTCGCCAATCTTAAAATCGCCGTTTATCAGGCATGAGATGCCTTCGGGGAGGTTGTTTTCTTGAATTACTTGTGCGATAATGTTTTGACAGGCGATGCCGCAAAGTGGTGTTTTTTCTGATGGTTTCCAGACGCAAACGTCGCCACAAATCCATGCCAGAGCGGTGTTCCAAGCCCAAACGGCTACCGGAAAATTAAAGGCCGAAATGATTCCAACAACGCCCATAGGATGGTATTGTTCATACATTCTGTGTCCGGGGCGTTCGGAGTGCATGGTCAGACCGTGCAATTGTCGTGATAATCCAACGGCAAAATCGCAAATATCGATCATTTCTTGCACTTCGCCATAGCCTTCTTGCAGGGATTTTCCCATTTCATAAGATACTAATTTGCCGAGTGCTTCTTTGTTTTGACGTAGTTTTTCGCCAAATTGTCTTACAATTTCGCCACGATGTGGGGCTGGCATCAGCCGAAATGTTTTGAAAGCGGCGGTTGCTGCTTGCATTACTTTTTCATAATCTTCGGGCGTTGTGGTTTTTACGGTAGCAATCAAGCAGCCGTCAACGGGCGAGTGGCTTTCTAAATCTTGTCCTGACGAAAAATGCTGTGTTCCGGTTGAGGTGCCGTTGTTGTGGGCTGAAATTCCTAATTTTTGGAGTGCTTCGGTCATGCCGAATTGTTGTGCTATTGATGTCATTTTGTGTTTTTTTTGCGAAGTTATTAAAAAACTCGAATTATTATTGTTTTTGACGATAGAAATGCTGAATTTCTATTATTTTTGCGATGTTATTTGATTTTTATATAAAAAATATTTGCAGATTTTGAAATAATCTGTTTCCAATTGAGTTCAAAAAATGCAAAACCCCTCGCTTCAACTTCAAATCCAAACTTTGCCCGATAGCCCCGGCGTGTATCAATATTATGACAAAGACGACACGATTTTGTATGTTGGAAAAGCCAAAAATTTAAAAAAAAGGGTGGCTTCTTATTTTAATAAAATTCACGATACTGCCAAAACCAATGTGCTGGTCAAAAAAATTGTCACCATCAAGCATATTGTGGTTCCTACTGAAACGGATGCGCTATTGTTGGAAAACAATTTGATCAAAAAATTACAACCCCGCTATAATGTTTTGCTTCGTGATGACAAAAGTTATCCTTGGATTTGCATCAAAAAGGAGCCGTTTTCAAGGCTTTTTCCAACCCGAAAAATGGTCAAAGATGGTTCAGAATATTTTGGGCCTTATACCAATTTCAAAACTGTTGCTACCATTTTGGATTTGATCAAAGAGTTGTATCCGCTTCGCACTTGTAATTTTGATTTGAACCAAAAAAATATTGAAAGTCACAAATTCAAAGTCTGTTTGGAGTTTCACATTGGCAATTGCAAAGGCGCGTGCGAAGGATTTGAAACTGTCGAAAATTATCAAAATCAGGTGGATGCTATTCGCGAAATTTTGAAAGGTAATTTTAAAGAAAGCCTCAAAAATTTCAAAAAAATAATGACTGCAATGGCTGACGACATGCAGTTTGAAGCCGCCCAAAAGATCAAAGAAAAGATACAAACGCTCGAAAATTATCAATCCAAATCTACAATCATCAATCCGAAAATTAATAATATTGATGTTTTTTCGATCGTTTCAGACGAGGGTGCTGCCTTTGTCAATTTTTTGCAAATTGCCCACGGTTCGATTATTAGATCGCACACGATGGAAATCAAAAAAAAACTGGATGAAACTGATAATGAATTACTTGAACTTGCAATAATCGAGCTTCGCAACCGATTTGAATTGCTTTCGACCGAGATAGTTGTGCCGTTTTTGGTTCAAGTTGGCGACAAAATAAAAATAACAGTACCTGTATTGGGCGACAAAAAACAAATTTTGGAACTTTCTATTCGCAA
>JAYTNQ010000318.1:0-8929 GCA_043748255.1 Bacteroidota bacterium | reverse complement strand
CTGCAGATCAAAAAGGTAAAAACGCTGCCATCGCTGGCGGTTTGATTGCAAATGGCACCAATATTGTAGTGCCCGCTGGCACAGCAACAACTTCTGGCCCTGGCACCTATTATCTTACCGCCAATTGGATTTTAAACACCTATACTGTCAACAAAACCAAGGTAGCCCTAAGTGGTGCCGCCATGAATAATACAACCGTCGATTTAGACTTTGTGACAGATGCAACATCGCCCTACTATAGAATGTACACCAAGGCAGTAACCCTAAAATTGGGTGCGCTAAAAGTGTTGGTTAGTGCAAACGGAACCAGTAATCTGGGTGTTGCTTCTGGTCAAAATGCCAATTTGACACAACAAACGCCAAACAAATTAAAACTTGGAGCATTGGCCTATACCAATATTTTGCCCGGTAATTTTTTAATCGTATTAGACATCAAAAACGCTGCAAACTATAACCTTCGGGTTTTTCCAAACTGATAAAAATCACAAATTCAAAACCAATATAAATTGTTAAAATATTGAATTTGTGATTTTTAAATGTTTATTTTTGAAAAAAAAATCAAACTGCCCTCTCAACCTCCTCTATTTTTACAAAACCGCTATGAAAAAAATTACCTCTTTGCTTTTGTTTTTTATAAATGCAATCGTGTTTGCACAAATCACAACACTACCAGCTACATTTGAAGCAAACGCTCCAGTAACGATCAATTTTAACAAAGCAGGAACTCCATTAGCAGCCTATACAGGCGTGATTTATGCCCATATTGGTGTGACCGTAAACGGAACAGATTGGCAAAACGTAAAAGGGTCTTGGGGAAACAACACCTCACAACCAGCACTGACATTGGTTTCTGGCACAACCTACAAATTAGATATTGCGCCATCACTTTACACTTACTTTGGGGTGCCAACAACAAGTGCTATCACCAAAATATGTATCGTTTTGAGAGCGGCAACAGGAGCGCCACAGACCGTGAATTATTATATCAACGTGGGTGCTTTTCAGGCAAATTTGACGACACCAGCCAATAATAGCACGAGTGTTTTGACAGCTGGCCAAAATTTTGTTATCAATGCCACAAACACAGGAGGCACAGCAGATTACAACCTTTTAGCAAACGGAGTTAGCATCAACACAGCCACTGCTGCAAGTTCGTTTTCGTTTACCAATTTGGGTTTGACCGCCAATACTTCTTATGTGCTTCAAGTTACACAAGGAACGGTCACATTTACCTACAAATTTTATGTCATTATCGTTCCGACTACCATTTCTGAAAACATGGGTGCAGGGATGGAAGACGGAATCAACTATGACCCAAATGATGCTACAAAAGCAACATTAGTGCTTGATGCGCCCGGAAAAGACTTTGTGTATCTCGCCGGAAACTTTAATAATTGGAATCCAAATGATAGTTTTGCGATGAAAAAAGACCCTGTTTCGGGCAAATTTTGGCTCACGCTATCTGGATTAACGGCTATGGAAAACAACACCTATCAATATTGGGTTGTAGATCAAACGCCAATTGCAAACTCGCCCGTTTTAGTAAAAACCGCCGACCCTTATTCAACCTTGGTGCTCTCGCCATTTGATGACCCCTATATTTCAGCAGTTTCATATCCAAATATGCCAACTTATCCCGCAGGGCAAGAACGGGAAGTTACTGTTTTGCAAACCGGAAAAGCTGCATATAATTGGCAAGTTTCTAATTTTGTAAAACCAGCCAAAGAAGATTTGGTGATTTATGAAGTGCTTATCCGTGATTTTGATGCCAATAGAAATTATCAAGATTTAATCAACCGAATCGATTATTTTAAAAACCTAAAAATCAATGCTATCGAGCTTATGCCCGTTATGGAATATGAAGGCGATGAAGGCTGGGGCTATAACCCAGTTTTTCATTTGGCAAACGACAAATATTATGGAACGGCAGACAAACTTCGTGAATTGATTGATTTGTGTCATCAAAATGGAATAGCTGTGATTCTAGATTTGGCCATTAATCACGCATTTGGTCGATGTCCATTAGTAAGAATGTGGATGAAGGATAGTGATGGCGATGGTTGGGGCGATGCAAGCTCTGAAAATCCATATTTTAATGAATTTGCCAAACACAGTTATGGTGTTGGAAACGATTTTAACCACTCGTTGGCACGAACCAAATATTATACCAAAAGGGTTATCAAAAACTGGATTCAAGAATATCATATTGATGGTTTTAGGTGGGATTTGACAAAAGGTTTTACACAAAACTGTAGTGCCTCAAACGATGCTTGTACGAATGCATATCAGCAAGACCGTGTAGATGTTTTGAAAGAGTATGCAGATTATTCATGGTTGATAGACCCCACACATTACACGATTTTTGAACATCTTGGCATCGATAGCGAAGAGCAACAATGGGCTAATTATCGCATCAACGAAACCCCAAGCAAAGGCGTAATGCTGTGGGGCGAAATGACAACCTCATACAACCAATTGTCTATGGGTTTCAACTCCAATAACGACATCAACAGAATGGGAAATAGTAGCCGTGGATTTAGTGCAAAAAGATTGGTAGGATATCCTGAAAGTCATGACAAAGAAAGATTAATGTATAAGAATGTAACCTTTGGAAATAGTTCAAACGCAGCTCACAACGTGAAAAATTTGAATACTGCTTTATTTAGAACCTCCGCTGTTGGCGCGGCTTCACTACTTGTGCCAGGGCCAAAAATGATTTGGCATTTTGCCGAATTGGGAAATGAAAAATCAGTTTTTAGTTGTGCCGATGGTAGTGTAAATACAGATACCGATGCAACCACTGGTGATTGTAAACTGGTTACAAAACCACAACTTCAATGGACAAACAATTGGACTGGCGTTACCGAACGCGCAAAAATATACGCAGACTGGGCAAAAATGATCGAACTAAAAACGACAAACCCGGTTTTTAAAGCAAATTATAGTATAAGTTCTGGAACAACATTGCAACCTCGAATTTATATTTGGGACGATCTAATTCCAATTTCGGCATTAAAAAACGTGGTGGTTTTGACCAATTTTGATGTCAATTCACAAAACGTAACACCCAATTTTCCATACACAGGTATTTGGGTCAATTTGATGGACAACAGCACTATCGACGTTACAAACACCACAACACCAATCACGATAGAAGCAGGCGGTTTTAGAGTTTACGGAAATCAATTTGCACTTGGAATCAACAACATTAATGCGTTAGATATTAGCTTATTTCCAAATCCAACCGCTACCTATTTCAATTTGAATAAAGATAATTTGAAAGTCAATATTTTTACAATTACAGGTCAAAAAGTAGCCGCTTTTGAAAATAAAAACAGCACTTATGACTATGATGTTTCTAAACTAAATAAAGGAGTATATTTGGTTCAAATAATTGACATAAACCAACATCAAAAAACCATAAAATTGGTCAAAGATTAATTTTGAAAGTTGAATTTGACCAATTTTTAAACCAAAAAATGTTGATAATAGATCAAATAATGGCTTCAAAAACAAATGGTCAACAAATGTTGGCCATTTTGATAGATCCCGACAAAGTTGATATTGAGGTGATAGCTTTCATAAGTCAAAAAATAAACGCTTCACCCGCAACCCACTTATTTGTTGGCGGAAGCGAAGTTTTTTCGACCAAAATAGATGATTTAATTCTTGAACTAAAAAAATACTGTTCGCTACCAATTCTTCTCTTTCCAGGAAATCCATCCCAAATTTCGGTTTATGCCGATGGTATTTTGTTTTTAAATTTAATATCTGGTCGCAATCCAGATTTTTTGATAGAGCACCAAGTGATAGCAGCTCCGTTTTTGAAAAAAACAAACTTAGAGATCATTCCAACAGCCTATATGTTGATAGAAAGCAGCAGAATAACTGCTGTAGAAAGAATTAGCAAAACCAAGCCAATGTCAACAACGAACATTGATTTTGTGATACATACTGCACAAGCAGGGGAGTTAATGGGCAACAAGCTGGTGTATCTTGAAGCAGGAAGTGGCGCAAAAAATTCAGTGCCGATTGAAATCATAAAAAAAGTATCTCAAAACATACACATTCCGTTAATTGTTGGCGGGGGTATTTCAAACGTTTATGATATTCAAAAAATGTATGATGCGGGCGCAGATTTGGTGGTGATTGGAACCGCTTTTGAAAACAATACTGACTTTTTTGAAACCAAGATATGATGAAAAATTTGTTTTTTATTTTTATAATCAATAGTTTTTTTTTAACACCAACTATTTCAAATATGCCTTTTTTTTGTAATAAAAAAACAGCATCGCAAATAATATTGGGGATAGGGTTAAAGCCAGAAAAAATTCAAAACGATACGGTTTTAGATTTAAAATTATATAAAAAAAAAGCAAAGGCCTCTTATTATGCCAATAAATTTAATGGCAGAAAAACTACAAGCGGAAGTATTTTTGACAATCAAAAATTAACGGCAGCTCATCGCAATTTGCCGTTTGGAACAAAGCTTAAAATTACTAATTTGACCAATTCAAAATCTGTAATTGTAACCGTTACAGATCGAGGTTGTTTTTCAAAAAAACACGAAATAGACATCACCAAAAAAGCTTTTATGCAAATATCAGATTCCAAAAAAAAAGGATTTCTTTTTGTTTCTATTGAAATAATTAAATTTTAAAACAAATTAAATTTCTTTCAAATAGGCTTGAATATCAATATTTTCGGGCAATCTACCAACATTCTGAAGTTTTAGAATTGCCAATTTTTGTGCAATCTGAATGGTGTCTTCAAAATTTTTCTGGTTCAGTTGTGCGTACAAAAACCCTGTCCAAAACGCATCTCCTGCACCTGTTGTATCTTTAATTTCAGTGATTGGCAATGCTTTTTGATACAGCAATCCGTGAGTCAAATCGCTCAAAACTACCCCATCTTTCCCCTTTGTCAAACAGACCGTTGACGCACCAAGATTGTGAAAATAATCAAATATAAAATCCTCGGTTTTAGACTCTGTAAAAAGGCGATAACAATCATCCTCGCTCACTTTGACTAATGGATTTGTTGATAAATAGGTTTTCAAAACTTGTTTGGCTGCCTCTCGATCAGGCCAAATTCTTTCAGAAAAATTAAAATCAATACTGGTTTGCAAACCAAATTCTCTTGCTTTTTTTGCAGCTTTCAGAATAGTCTCTTGTGCCGGATTTTTGCTCAAAGCAAAGCAGGTAGTATGAAAAATCTTGGCAGATTGCAACAAATTGTCTGATATTTGATCTTCTGTTATCATACAGTCGGCTTGACGAAAAGCGATAAAATCTGGTGTACCGGTAGATTTTGACACCAAAATTATCGAAGTTGGCGCCGTTTCTAATTTTTTGATATGCGAAGTGTCAACGTGATTTGCGTTGAGTTTGCGAACAATATAATCTCCCAGTCCGTCTTGACCACAAGAGGCAATCAAAATTGATTTCATGCCAAGCCGAGCGGCATTTACTGCAACATTAGTTGGCGATCCGCCCAAAAAACGATGATAATCTTTGGTTCGATTTAGGGCGGTATTGGTTTCGTGACCAATAAAGTCAATTAACACTTCGCCCACACATATAAGGTCTATTTTTTTTTCCAATTTAGACTAATAATTTAAAGTTTGAAAATAAGTTTTGGTGCAAAATTATAGTTGCTGCGGCGCTCCAAGCACAGTATTTTACACCATTTGGTTGAGACGTTTGGGTGTTAAAATTTTCAAAAAAACCAAAATCATTAACCTCATTTGCTGCGTTTATAGCCTCTAAAACCAAAATTGCTGCTTCTTTTTTTGAATTTTGCAAAAGTGCCAATCCATAAAATCCATTCACCATCGGCCAGCTTCCTCCGTTGTGAAACTCATTTGGGTAATTACGAAATTCGTATTTACAGTTGTTTTTTAGCAAATTCCAATCCAAATCTGTTTCTTGAATCGGGGGATAAAAAGCCGGGATTAGCTCCATATCTGTTTGATTTTGAATATTTTGTGCATAATCCATCATCTTATTTTGAAAATTTTGATTTCCTATATTTAAAATGACCGCCAAAGAATTGGCAAAAGCGTCAAAATAACTTTTGTAGCCAGCCGGCGAAAAGGAGCAGGGCATAAAATTTGAAATTTCGGCCTCTTGAAATGCTTTTTCGTGGTATTTTTCACCAACGGTATCGGGTGTGAAATTAATTTCGATTTGCTGTTTAATATGTTTTATTTTGACTAAAAGAGTTTCGTCTTTTGCAAAATAATAATAACTTTTTAAAGCCCAATAACGCAGCAGTTGGTCATACAAAACATATCCATCTGTGACATACTCATCTGCCCAATTGCCTGAAAGTGGCACATAGATAAGGTGTTTGTTGTTATACTCCCAAGCCTCCAATAATTGCAAACATTTATGGATATGCAATTCATATTTTTTTACAAAAGCAGTGTCATTTTTATAAAAGCCGAATTGACAAATCCCTATTACAAACCAAGTTACCGCATCTACTCTGCCTGCCAATCCGCCATAACTCACATCAACGGTATCGGTTGAAGTCATCACATTTGACGGAATCGTACCGTTATTGTGTTGGTAATTTGCTAATGTTTCTAATGTTTTTTCAAAAGTATAAATTAAATTTTGATCGCCGGATGCTAATGCTGCCAAACCACAGATTACGCCATCACGCGCCCAAACCCGTTTGTAGTTTGAAATGTTTTGAGCACTTGCCAGAAAACCTTCTGCTGAAGCACATTTTTGTAACAATTTGATAGCTTTTTGAAATGCAATATTATTCAATTTTCAATTTTTTGGTTTTTATAAATAAAGTACATATTGCGCCTATTACCAGAAAAACCCCAGCAAATGTAATGGCATTTCTAGCGTCATTGTTTAAAAAATTTTTCATGATATATCCAAAGGAAATGTTTTGAATAATCATTGGAATTACAATCATCATATTGATTATGCCCATATAGACGCCATATCTTTCTTTCGGAATATTGTTTACTACCATCAAATAAGGAATACCCATCATACTCGCCCAGCCGATGCCGTAACCAATGATGATGGCAAAAAAAAGGTACTGATTTTGAACCATTGGAAATGCAATAAAAGTTAATGCTGCTAATAAAAGACAGCCGAAATGAACCATTTTTGGGCTGTATTTTTTTGCTAATTTTGCCAAATAAAATGCAATCGAAAACGTAATAATAAATCCAAAAGCGCCAATTAGTCCATTCCATTCAACTGCTTTTTCATAAGCAACTTTATCTGTTGGTGTTGTATTCCAAACTGATAATGCGATACTTTTGGCGTTATTTTGCCAATAACACATCAAGGCATACCATTGGAAAAAATATACTAAAAACAATTGCCACATTACTTTTGGCATGTGTTTTACGGCTTGATAAATATCAATAAAAGGAGAAAACAAATTTAGTGGTTGGGCTTTTAAAATGGCTATTTCTTCGGGTGATGGCGGAATTTCGGGTGTTTTTTTCATACTCCACCAAATAGAAGTAATTGAGAGTACAGACCCCAAGAAAAATGAGGCATAAATCCAATTGGGCAATGCGCCAGTATATCCAACAAAAATCATTGGAAAAATAAATAAAGAAATGTAAGATAAAAACTGTCCAAAACCCGTAAAAAAGCTTTGCGCTTGAAAACCTGTTGGTTGCTGCTCCTGGTCTAAAGTATCTGCTACAAAGGCGCGATATGGCTCCATTGCGGTATTGTTTCCTGCATCTAATATCCAAAGCAATCCAGCTGCCATCCACAATTGACTGCTGAATGGGAATAAAAACAACCCAATGCTACACAATATTGCACCAATAAAAAAATAAGGTTTTCGTCTGCCCCATCGTGGATGCCAAGTCTTGTCGCTCATTGCTCCTATGATTGGTTGTATCAATAATCCGGTTAATGGTCCTGCCAAATTTAATAGCGGAATTTGATCTGGATGAGCACCGAGAAAATCGTAAATTGGATTCACAGCACTTTGTTGTAAACCAAAGCTATATTGAATGCCAAAAAAACCAACATTCATGTTGATAATTTGCCAAAAATTTAGTTTTATTTTTTGAATCATAATCGGTTTTTTTTGATATGTTGGTTTTTGTTTTAAAAATACTTTAAATGTATTCAACATAGCGGGTTTTTTTTCAAAATCGGTTGCTGTTATGGCGAAAACGTTTTCGGATTTGGTATATTTTCTAAATTAACAAAAATATAAATAGAATATTTTAAAACAGTAAATAGTATTAAAAAAATGTTTCTGCTTCGACAAAAAAAGCTATATTTGTAGTTATGAATGAAAATTTAGACCCTACCAATAAAACTTTTAATCCAGAAGAGCTTGATCTCGAAAAAAAATTACGTCCGCTTTCTTTTGATGATTTTGCGGGTCAGGACCAGGTTTTGGAAAATCTAAAAGTTTTTGTGGCAGCAGCAAATCAACGTAATGAGGCATTAGACCACACCCTTTTTCATGGGCCTCCAGGTTTGGGCAAAACCACTTTGGCTAATATTTTGGCAAATGAGCTTGGGGTAGGCATCAAAATTACTTCAGGGCCAGTCTTAGATAAACCTGGAGATTTAGCCGGACTATTGACCAACCTAGACGAGCGTGATGTGCTTTTTATTGACGAAATTCATCGATTGAGCCCCGTTGTAGAAGAGTATTTATATTCTGCGATGGAAGATTTTAAAATCGATATCATGATAGAATCTGGTCCAAATGCAAGATCGGTTCAAATTAATTTGAACCCCTTTACGCTTGTTGGCGCTACTACTCGCTCGGGGCTTTTGACCGCTCCTATGCGAGCTAGATTTGGTATTCAAAGTAGGCTTCAATATTATTCTACAGAACTATTGACCACCATAATTCAACGCTCGGCAACAATTATCAAAATGCCAATTTCTATGGAGGCTGCAATCGAAATTGC
>JAYTNQ010000317.1:0-3364 GCA_043748255.1 Bacteroidota bacterium | reverse complement strand
AAGTTAAAAATTTTGAAAGACTCTTCGGGCCATGCTAATTGCATTCTAAAAAGCATAGACATCCCAACACCAATAATCCCCATAATGATACCGGTGATTAGGTATTGCTTGGCAATCATTTTATGATCTATACTAAAGATATATTTAGTAATAAACGTCTCTTTGTGGTGGTGTTCGTGTTCGTGGTTGTGATCTTGATCGTGAGCTATTGCTGACATATTCTTTGCTTTTTATTATTATTTAAAAGTGACAATTTGATTGTCAATCATTACATTTTTGTCTTTACAGTATCGATTTTGGCCTCTGTGTTTACTACTTCTACTGCCGCAGGTGCAACTGATAATTTATAAGCTTGAACCAAAGTTGGTTTAGATTCGATCCATTTTTTATAATCTTCTGGAGTATCTACCACCAATTTCATTTGCATATTATAGTGTGATGCCCCACAAATTTTATTACATAACAACAAATAATCAAAAATATATGGGTCTAATGCTGATTTGCCTTCAGAAATTAATTGTGCGCTTTTTGTGGCTCTAATTTTGTTAATAATATCCACTTTTTCCATCATATCGTGCTCCAAACGAATTTCAGTAGTTGTGATCGTTGGTGTAAAGGCAAATTGGGTAACCATTCCTGGAACACAATTCATTTGAGCCCTAAAATGTGGCATATACGCTGAATGTAACACATCTTGTGATCGCAATTTGAATAATACTTTTTTACCTTTTGGAATGTGAAACTCACCTGTCACAGTTTTATCATCTTGAGAATAAGGATCGTTCAAATCTGTTCCAGTTGTGTTGATTCCTTCAATATAGCGCACATTTGCCTTTCCTAAAACATTGTCTATGCCAGAGTAACGTGCTTCCCACGAAAATTGTTTGGCATATAATTCAACAACCATTACATCTTCGGTTTTTTCGTTTACAAACATAATATTTGACCAAGCAAACAATCCGTATAATATCAAAACCGCCAAAACTGCTGCTGGAATAAGACTCCATATCATTTCCAATTTAGTACTGTCTGAAAAATACAGAGCAGTATTTGTTTTTTTTCCTCGGTATTTGAAAGCAAAATAATGAAGTAAAATTTGTGTAATTCCTTGAACTATAAAAATTAATACCCAAGTTATATTCATCAACTTGTCAACAATTACGCCGTGTTCAGACGAGGGGGTGTCTAATACAAAGTGACCCCAAGCATACATTCCGTATATTGTAAAAATATAAATAAATGCTAAAAAACCAAACATCAAATATCCTTGAATATTATTATCATTGTCGTTTGCAACTTGAGAATGATCCCGTTGAACGCCAACTTGTGTCAAATCAAATATTTTAGTCAATTGCCAAATAGCAATGCCTAATAAACCTAAAACTATAATTACCAACAAACTTGTCATCTGTTTTTTTTTTTAAATATTAATAATGAAAATGCTTACTTTCTTCGATATATGGATTTCTTGTTGGCAACAAAGGTGCTTTTGTGAGTGCAGTAAACACCACATATATAAACAAACCTACAAAGAAAAGCAACGAACTAATTTCTGAAATTCCAATAAACCATTGTGTTCCAACAGTTGATGGCATAATCATATTGAAAAAATCAACATAGTGGCCCAACAAGATTACCGTGCCGGCCATTACTAAAATCCAAGTAAGGCGTTTGAAATCTGTATTGATTAAAATTAAAATTGGAAATACAAAATTCATAACAATCATACCAAAAAATGGCAGGTTAAAATTTTGAATTCGTGTAATAAAATAACCCACTTCTTCAGGAATATTTGAATACCAAATCAACATAAATTGTGAAAACCACAAATAGGTCCAAAATACACTAATGCCGAACATAAATTTGGCCAAATCGTGTATGTGACTTGTATTTACTTTCTCTAAAAGACCGATAGATTTTAGATACAGCGTTACCATACAAATAGTAGTGATGCCACTTACAAAGAAACTTGCAAAAACATACCAGCCAAAAAGCGTACTAAACCAATGTGGATCTATAGACATAATCCAGTCCCATGACATAATAGATTCTGTAACGATGAAAAACACCAAAAACATTGCCGAAATATTGAAATTCTTTTTGTAAAAAGCATTGTCTGTAGCGGCGTCTTGTGCCAAACAGTTTTTACGAGAAAAATAACGATACAAATTCCAACCGGTCAAGAAAATAGCAGCTCTAATCAACCAAAAAGGAATGTTAAGATAACCAGATTTGTTGAAGATTAATTTATCAAAAGTTGGTTTTGTTTTGTCTAACAGCTCTGGATCCATCCAAACAAATAGGTGGTTAAAATTCATAGCAGATAAAACTAAAATCACAAAGAAAATAACCGACCCTACTGGCAAATATGCCGTAATACCTTGCATAACTCTAAATAAAACTGGTGACCAACCTGCTTGTGCCACTTGTTGAATGGCATAAAATGCTAATGCACCAAGCGAGATAAGCATCAAAAATATACAAGCTACATATAGAGCAGCCCAAGGTTTGTTTTGCAATTGATTTAGAACGTGTTTCAAGTGTTTTTGATGTTCAAGATGTGCTTCTTCTGTTAAAGCTTTTTCATCATGATGGTTGTTTGAAATTACAGTTGAAGCAGTTTTAGTACTGTCCTCTACAGAAATACTTTCTTTAGGAGTAGCTTCAGAGGTAGTGACTGCTACGTTCGTATCGGCTTGCATTACTTTTGGCATTTCGCCAGTGGTATGCGTTGCTACTGTGTGCGCTTCTGAATGACCGTGGGCATCTGCTGCGAGTATTTTTTCTACTTCTTCCGTTGTTTTTGGTGCATTAAAAAACCCAATTCCTATACCAATAGCACCAATTGCCATCAAAAGGAATGAAAAAGTTTTTAGTTTGCTTGAAAATGTGTACATATCTATTATATCAGTGTGTTATACAATTATAATTGGCTTTTTAATTTCATTACATAAGCCGCAACCATCCATCTTTCTGTAGGACTCAACTGGTTGGCATAAGACCCCATTGAATTTAAACCATAAGTTTGCACATGAAAAATGCTTCCTTCGTTGATGACCCTATCTTTGTAATTTGGTACGCCCAAAAACTTCTCTCTTTTTACTAAAGTCCCATTTCCATCGCCTGCTTCGCCGTGACAAATCGCGCAATAAATATTAAACAAAACTTTGGCTTTTTCTAAATCTACTGCTGTAGAGTCTAAAGGTGACTTTGACCCAGCCTTTGCTGCATTATATCCTTCGGTAGTATTGGGATATTGATAGGGCACAAAACCACGTTTTATGGTGCCATCTGGGGGCAATTGTCCTTCTTTTCCATTTTTAAATGCTTTTGATTCAGAATAGGTTTCATAGCCTACAGATTC
>JAYTNQ010000316.1:0-1203 GCA_043748255.1 Bacteroidota bacterium | reverse complement strand
TGCCAAAATGGCTGCGCAAGTTCAATCCGATTTTGCAGACGAAACTCCCGTTTTTGTTGGCGTTTTAAATGGTTCGTTTATGGTAGTGAGCGATTTTTTGAAACATTATAAAGGCAATTGCGAAGTAAGTTTTTTAAAATTAGCCTCTTATGACGGCACCACTTCAACCAACGAAATCAAGAAATTGATAGGAATCAATCAAAATCTCGAAGGCAGAACCGTAGTTGTTATCGAAGATATTGTTGATACAGGTGCTACTCTCGAAGTGCTGAAAACGCTTTTTAAAAATGAAAAAGTAAAACATTTTAAAATTGCAACTCTGTTTTTGAAACCCGATGCCTACCACAAAAACATCAAATTAGACTATGTTGGCATTAGAATCCCAAACAAATTTATAGTGGGTTATGGATTAGATTATAACGGTTTAGGGCGCAACCTTACAGAAGTGTATCAGCTAAAAGATTAAGAAATTTATGACCCAAAAAATGACCAATATCGTACTTTTTGGAAAACCTGGCGCCGGCAAAGGCACACAAGCCGAGTTTATCAAAACCAAATATAATTTGACACACCTTTCGACAGGTGATATTTTTCGATACAATATTAAAAACCAAACCGAATTGGGGCAATTGGCCAAAACCTATATGGATCAAGGCGAGTTGGTGCCAGACAAAGTAACGATTTTGATGCTAGAAAGCGAAGTGAATAACAACCCACAATCGAGCGGATTTTTGTTCGACGGTTTTCCACGCACTTTGGCACAAGCCGAGGCTTTAGACCATTTTTTGGAAGCCAAAAACGCGCCAATTGTAGCCACAATTGCCCTCGAAGCCGATGACGAAATATTAGTGCAACGCCTTTTGGAAAGAGGCAAAACCTCTGGGCGAACCGATGATCAAGACCCCGAAAAAATAAGAATTCGATACCAAGAATACAACCAAAAAACAGCCCCTTTGATGGCGTATTATCAAAATCAAGACAAATTTTATGCCGTTGATGGCATAGGATCTATTGAACAAATCACACAACGACTGCAAAGCATTATAGACCAACTATAAATTTTTTTGGCGAAGAAAAAACGAAATCAAAATTTTCAATCAAATGGATTTAAAAGAAAATATTAGTATTGACGAATTTGATGGCAAACGTTATCAAATAAGAGTTGTTGAGCCAAATAGTAATAAAGCCGTTTTAACTCATTAT
>JAYTNQ010000315.1:0-1205 GCA_043748255.1 Bacteroidota bacterium | reverse complement strand
AAAATTGTAAACAGGAGACAAATTGCAAAAAACAATTGCATTATAGGTCTATAAAGTGGAAAGTTAAAAAAAGCATCTATTCCATATCCAAAAATAAGCAGGAGCGCCAATAAAGCAACTAATTTGGTTTGGTTATCGCTGTTGCTAAATAGGTTTTTCAAATTCATAAAAACAAGCAATAAAAAAACGGAAATATAAAAAAGCGTTGATAAAACACCTGACTCCACCGCAGTTTCCAAAAAATCATTGTGCGAATGACTTGACACCATAGCATCATTTTGAAATTCACGTTCATATTTGATTGATTCCAACATATAATTTCCAATTCCAACACCCAAAATCGGGTTTTCGGCAATCATTTTAATAGAATTTTTCCAGAAAAACAGCCTCCGAGTTGCTGATACGTCCTTACCGTCATTTACATCCTCGAGTCTTGAAGTGATAGATGCGTATCTTCCTGTTTTTGAAAGACTTGCTTTTTCAAAAACATTTTTAGAAAAGGCAAAAGCGAATAATACAAACACTAAGATAGCCGTCAAATGTAGTATTGTTGCTTTTTTAATTTTGTAAATCTTTAAATAAAAAAAAGTAAACGTGAGAAATTCAAGTCCTAATGCAATAAATGCGGCACGTGCACTTACTAAAAAAATAACCGCTGTTGCACAAAATATAACTAACAATACAAACCATTTTTTGGCGTCTTTAAAATGGATAAACCCAATTAAAAGCATCGCTATTTTTGCATTCATGCTTGCAGCAAAAATGTTGATATTTCCAGTAGTTCCTTTTAAATTTGCCAAAAGAAAACCTATTTTTTTTGGATCATGAAGCCCTAAAAATTCAATTAGACTGAAAAATGTTTGGTAAAAAGTGGCTAATGCAACCAAAAAAATAATTTGGTAAATCAATTTCAGTCGCTGTGATAGCAACATAAAAAGTGTCAAAAACATTCCAAAACCTATCAATAATTTTGTAAAACTAAAAATACTTATCGAAAAATTTCGAGCAACCAAAATTGATAAAGTTGATAACAATAAAAAACCCAAATAGCATAAAAATGGTTTGCTCTTTTGAAGGATTTGAATGGGATTTGAAATCACAATTTCTGGGTTGAAATAGATATAAGCAGCTGCAAAAAAATTGACCAATGCCATATAAAAATATTGCGAACTTGAATTGTCTAAAAGTCCAATATTTGGAAAAAA
>JAYTNQ010000314.1:0-3376 GCA_043748255.1 Bacteroidota bacterium | reverse complement strand
GTTATTTTGTGCAACGAGGTTTTGATTCCTTTGATCAATGACGAGCTAAAGCCGTTATGCTCCATTTCGTTTAGACCAACAATGGTGCAGCCTTGTGGGGTTGTCACCCGATCGATGAGTTGCTCTGGATGGATTTTTTCTTCCAATGCCATGGTGGCGGCACCTTTGGCCGTTTGTGACGCTATTGCCAATGCCGTTTGTGCGTCAAAACCAATTTCGATTCCAGCTTGCATCGAGGCTCTTATATATCGCAAAGCGTAGGCTGTTCCACATGCGCCAAGCACCGTGGCTGCATCCATAAGTTTTTCGTCGATTACTGCAACGGTCCCTAATTGTTCAAAAAGCGAAATTACTTTTGTAGCGGCCGTTTTGTCTTTTTCTAAAAATGAAATACAAGTTGCTGATTCACCAAATCGAATTGCAATATTGGGCATGGCGTGAATTATAGGGTTTTGTGAAACAATTTTTTGTTGCAAATCTAGGATAGACAAACCACTAACCGCAGATACAATTGGAATATTTTGAAAAAACGGTTTGATTTCTGCTAAAACTGAATCTACTTGATAGGGTTTGACCGTCAAAATAATCATATCGGCTTTTTCTAAATTCAAAACATTGTTTGAAGTAACGGTTATAGACTGACTTTCAAGATGTTTAATTGAGGTTGTGTTTCTACGGCTTATGGTTACCAAATTGTTTTTGGTATATCTCTCGATACCAACAGCAATGGCAACACCAAGGTTTCCGCCACCTATAATATGAATATTCATGGTTTTTGGTTTATATTGAACGAATAATCCTGAATTGGAATGTTTGGTATATTTTTCAAAATTATTAAAAAAAATCAAAAAAGTCGATTTATTTCAAACTTTTAAAATTTTGATTTTCCATCCATCCCTTTTTGCCATCTGCTATTTCAATTTTCGACCAATTATCGAGGGTCTCAATCACAAAAATTTTGGTGCCTTCGTGAAGTTCAAAAGCGGTAGTTGCTTCTTGTTTTGGTTCGGTTTTAACCGCTATGATTTCTGCAAAAACAATTGCGGGTTTATAATTGTCATCATCAGCTTTTTCATAAAAAGCCGCAAAAAAACTGATTATAATTGACAATAAGGCGATAAACATACCAATAAAAAAACCTCTTTTTTGTCGGGTATTTTCCAAAAAATAGTATCCTACAAAAAGCAGTACAAAAAGCATTGACATTGCCACAGCGATACCCGCCCAACTGTTGTAATGAAACATCGATGTAAAATCTTCAATCAACTTGCTGAATCCCACTTTCGGCTCGGTTTTGATGTCGTCTATTTGAAGTTTTTGGGCAAATTCAAGGTTGTTTTTAATGTCGTTGTCTTCAGGATTTAATAGTAATGCTTTTTCAAAATTGTAGATTGCAGGTGCTACTTTGTTCAATTTATAATAGCAATTGCCTAAATTATAGTAAAGCTCCGCCGAATGTTTTTTGGTTCTAAAAACACTTTCGTAACTCAAAATTGCTTCGTTATATTTGCCTTTTTGATACAGATTGTTGCCTTTTTCAAACCCGTTTTGCGCCCAAATAATAGGGCTTATAAACAATAAGAACAACAAGATTTTTTTTAATTTTTTCATTACAAAACGCTATTTATCAATTGTTTATATTTGTTTTTCTAAATCAGATATGATGGTAACAGCTTTGTCATAATCTTGCTGAATGGCCACACTCGATGAAGGCGCATAACGTGCAAATTCGCAGTTTTCGGTAAGGTTGATAAAATCCAAAACTGTCTGTGAGGCTGCATTTTTTTGAGTCAAAATTTCAGAAATTTTGTCTTTGCTCATTTCCGATGTTTCGATATTGATTTTAGCTTTCAAAAAGTTGTGCATCGCTTTTTCGAGCGCAATATAAAAGGCTTCCTTGTTTTGAATTTGATTTTTGGCATCGGTCAAGTATTTTTTGGCTAGCTTGTTAGATAATTTGATTTTGTTTCCCAAAATATCGCCTGCTGCTGCATCTTTTTTCTTTTTAAACCAAATCAAAAATGGAATACAAATAAGCGGTAAAAACAGGAATAAATAATACCAAAATGAGCCAAAAAAGTCATTGCTCTTTTTGCAAATCAATTTGGTTTTTAGTTTAATAAATTGAAATTGCTCGTTTGTTGTCACTGCTTTTTTGGTAGTTGATGCTATCGAATTTGGCGTGTTTGTCTCATTTTCGGGCAAAGGTCCATCCAAAACTTTAATAATTATTTCGGGCGAAGTGATTGTTTTATAACTGTGTGAGCCTATGTCAAAATAGCTAAATTGCATTGGTTTGATGGGATAATTGCCCTTAAATTGAGGTATTATGGTGTATTTGTCCACAATATAGCCCGTCATTCCAGATAGTGGGGTAGTTACTTGCTCTGTGTGTACGGGGTCATACATTTCTATTGCGGCAGGCACTACTGGTTTTGGTAAATCAAACAATTTGAGATTGCCCGTTCCAGCAACTTTGATTATCAAATCTGTGCTTTCACCATTTTTTAGTGTGGTTTTTGAAAGGTTTACAGTGAAATTAAATTTCCCTACTGCCCCGCCAAAAGTGTCTGGCTTTCCGTTTTCTGGAAGCGGTTTTACGTTAATGGTACTGGCTCCTGCGGCAACTTTTTTGTGGTCTTCTACTACTTGAACTTGTCCAAAAATATTATGTCTATTGGTTGGCAACTGCACATCAATATCTAAGGATAGCGGTTCGATTGTAAGTTTTCCTGATTTTTGGGGATATAAAACCACTTTTTTCAAAACGATATACCTATAATTTTCGCCTTTGTATTTGCCTTGCTCTACCACAAACTGCTTGATGTCGATGTTTTGACTCCAAAAATCGTTGTATTTTGGTTTGTCTAGCTCGCGCGAGTCTGTAATTCCAATATTGTTGCTAAAATAAAGTTTGTAAACCACCGTGATTGGCTCATTTATATACGGATTTTGGCTGGATATATCGGCTATCAAATGCAGCTCGGTATCTGCAGAGACCTGGGGTTGAGGGTCATTGGGATCTCTGGGAGCCTCTGTAGCGGCAGTTACGGTTACTTTTAGGGGGTTTGTTTTATATACTTGTCCATTGATTTCGATCGTGGCTGGCTTGATGGTCAAAACGCCTTTTTGGTTGGGCAACAATATATAAGAATAGGTTTTGTTAAACGTACCTCGCCCGTTGATCCACTGTTGGCTCATTTGTTGAAATGGGCCACCTAATACTCTAAACCCTTCAAACGTTGGCGGCACAAAGTTGTCTCCGTCTGCATTCATAGCAAAATCTATTCGGATGCGCTCATTGAGCCCGAGAGTAGCTTTGCTTACTTTGGCTTCAAACTGTACTTGTGCTACAAGGCTTTGAAAACCGATTAAA
>JAYTNQ010000313.1:0-1207 GCA_043748255.1 Bacteroidota bacterium | reverse complement strand
ATGCTGGTCTGAAGCAAAATATATTTTTTGGTTTTTGTCTAAAAGCATCCTGAAAAATTAAGTTCAAATATAACCATTTTTTACAAACAAGCTTTTTTATTTCAAAATTCGGTCTTTGATAAATTCGATATTGGTTTTGAAATGCGCTTGTGGTTTGCCATTTTCGCCAAGACTCACCATCGTGATGCTGTCTATTGTAATGATTGTTTCGCGGGTCATAATGTTTCGGGCTTCGCATTTTAGGGTGATAGAGGTGTGACCAAATTTGACCACATCGATACCAATTTCTATGATATCGCCTTGTCGTGCCGAACTTCTAAAATTTATTTCAGACATGTGTTTGGTAACAATGCGCGAGTTTTCGAGCTGAATAATAGCATATAACGCCAATTCTTCGTCTATCCATGCCAATAGTTTGCCTCCAAAAAGAGAACTGTTTGGGTTTAAATCTTCGGGTTTAACCCATTTTCGGGTGTGAAATCGCATGATTTTGGTTTTAATTTTCTGCTTTTATCCAGTCATATCCTTTTTCTTCAAGCTCATAAGCCAGTTCTTTGGTGCCAGATTTTACAATTTTTCCGTTATATAGCACGTGAACAAAATCGGGTACAATATGATCCAAAAGCCTTTGATAGTGCGTAATGACAATGATGGCGTTGTTCTGACTTTTGAGTTTGTTAACGCCGTTTGCTACAATTCGCAGTGCGTCGATGTCTAAGCCCGAATCTGTTTCGTCCAGAATGGCAAGTTTTGGTTCGAGCATCGCCATTTGAAAAATTTCGTTCCGTTTTTTTTCACCGCCAGAGAAACCTTCGTTTAAGGATCTTGACAAAAATTTACGGTCTATCTCCAACAATTCCGCTTTTTCTCGAATGAGTTTGAGCATTTCGTTTGCGGGCATTTCAGGTTTAGACTGTGCCTTTCTGGTTTCGTTGATGGCTGTTCGCATAAAATTGGTTACAGACACCCCCGGAATTTCGACAGGATATTGAAATGACAAGAAAATGCCTTTGTGGGCTCGCTCTTCTGGCGAAAGCTCGGCGAGGTCTTCGCCATCAAGATGAATTGTACCTTGTGTGACTTCAAAGTTTTGATTGCCTGCAATCACTGCAGAAAGGGTGCTTTTTCCGGAGCCGTTTGGTCCCATTATAGCGTGTATTTCGCCGGCTTTGACTTCAATATTGATGCCGTTTAATATTTCTTTGTC
>JAYTNQ010000312.1:0-1208 GCA_043748255.1 Bacteroidota bacterium | reverse complement strand
CTAAATCCCCATACGCTTCGATCCAATTCCAGATGGTGTAGCCAAAATTGGTCGTTGCGAGCAGTTGATTGGCAAAAGATTTGGTTGATTTTGATTTAAAACCACCTTCGGCTAGAATGAGCTGTTGGCTAAAAACGCCACTACTTTCTGATCGACCATAATAATTGTAATCAAACAAATAATCCGTAGGGCGATCTATGGCAAAACTAAAATAATTATTGTCTGTTTGGTTATATAAAAAGGCTCCAAAATAGGTGCGGAAAGACAACTGTCTATTGTTATCAAAGAGTTTTCTAAATCCAGTTTCGACAGACATTTTGCCAAAGTTTTTTGAAATTTGAAAATCAGTAACAAAATTATATTGTTTGATTAATTCAGACTTGGCAATGATATATTTAACATCAAAAACACTATAATTTTCGTTAAAATCTGAATTAAATTCTTCAAGTTTATCGCGATGCACCACCACTTGCCTGATAGCAATAAGCTGTTTTTGATTGGAGCGCAAATCTTCTGGCCGAAAACGCATATAAATAGCCGGATTAAAGCGTGAATAGCCCGCATCTGGCGCATATTGTGAGTAGGAACCACTGAAGCCATAAAACACATTATATAGTTTTTGATCTTTAAAATTTTGATTGATTCCGGCAGAAAATCCTCCTATAAACTTTTTTGACAACAAAGAATAGGCCGGATTAATATCATAAGTAAAGGGTTTGTCAAGCATTGCCTTGTTGTGCATTCTAAATCCGGGCGTTACACCGTCATATAAATTGTAGGTAATCGTTGGAACATAAAGCACTTGATTAAAATTTGGATCTTCCAAATCTTTCATCAAAACAAACTTAAAAGGGCGGTTATTTGGCAAAAAACCACCAATTTTTTTCCAGTTATTGCGCAAATTTATTTCTGGAACTTCGTTGTTAAAATTGATGACAAGATGGTCGATATTGCTAGTTGGAAACCGAAAGACACTATCGGTTTTGGTTGTTTCTATCCATTGTTTGAAAACTACTGACTTGTTTTTTATACCATAAATAGGTATAGGCAAAGCCAAATTTGATTGGCTTTTAATCTCAAACGAAAGACTGTCTTTGCTGATTTCAAATTGTTTGAATTTGAAATCAATTACTTGATTTTTGGCAACAATTTGGTCAAAAAACCAATCGATGTTTTGTGTAGTATTGGTTTTTAAAAGTTGTTCAAAA
>JAYTNQ010000311.1:0-1210 GCA_043748255.1 Bacteroidota bacterium | reverse complement strand
ATGTATATCAATCAGTTACAAATAAATGGGCTGAATCGTGATCTTTTAAATCTAAAAAAAGACTATGCCAAAATGATTGTAAAATCATACAAAAGCCGGTCAGAACAAAGCAGGGCGATGTTTTTGTTATCATCAGAAAATTTTTTGCAAGCCTACAAGCGTGCGCAATATATGAAACAATATACAAGCTATCGCAAAATGCAAGGCGAAGAAATCCAGGACAAAACCAAGACGTTATTTTCGTTTAACAACAAGTTGGCGGTTCAAAAAACCGAAAAACAAAAGCTTATAGATGCGCAAGAGCAAGAGCGTCAAAAATTAGAAAAAGACAAGAAAGAGCAAGAGGTTTTGGTCAATAGTATCAAAAAAGACAAGAAAAAAATTGCTGCCGAAATCAACAAAAAACAACAAGAATCAAAGGCCATCGATCGGCAAATAGACAAGCTCATTCGAGAAGCGATTGTAGAAGCAAACAGACGTGCAGCCGAGGCTGCCAAAAAAGCGAATCCAAAAAAAGTGGTAACAGCTGCCGAAACAAAAGCCATCGAATCATCGACCAAAATAATGTTGACGCCAGAAGCCAAAATTATAGCAGACAATTTTAGAGCAAACAAAGGAAAACTTCCATGGCCAGTAGAAAAGGGTACAGTATATTTGCGTTTTGGCGACCAGCCGCACCCACTCTACAAAACACTCACTGTGCATAATAGCGGAGTAGATATAGCAACCGAAGATGGCGCAGCTGCAAGAGCCGTTTTTGGGGGCATAGTAACCAAAGTAATTGTTTTGTCGCCCGTAAACAAAGCCGTTTTTATACAACATGGCGACTATTTTACGGTCTATCAAAACTTGAGTTCTGTTGCTGTAAGCAAAGGAGACAAAGTAACAATTAAACAAAATCTTGGACGCATCAGAACCAATGGTGATAGTGGCAAAACGATTTTGAAATTTATGATTTTGCAAAACACTACGCCAAATAATCCTGCGAGTTGGTTGTTTAATTTGTAAAAATTTGATTATGAAAATAAAATCTATTGCGATATTGACCACAATTTTACTTTTTTTTTCGTGTCAAAATGACGAAAAGCAATTGCAATCTGCAACCAAGAAGGACCACAAATTGCAAACTATAATTTTTGACAACATCAATAATGAATGGGCATTTTATGACATCAATTTGCAACCAGAAACAGAGCTATTGGTCACCAAT
>JAYTNQ010000310.1:0-1211 GCA_043748255.1 Bacteroidota bacterium | reverse complement strand
ACGCACTTTACCATGATAAACAGATTTTTGGAGCGGAAATTGAAAGTTGGTTGCTGTTAGGGTGTTCATATTTTTTTTTGCAAAAATACTCAAATTTTATTCAAATTTGAGCAAAACTGTTAATTTTAAGAAATTAATCACGCTTTTGTCTAGCAACAATGACCAGTATATTGGAGCATTTCCCAAATTATTATCCCCCAATGCGCTATTTCAAAATGACGATAAAAACCTGTCAAAACGACTCTGATTTTTTTCTTTTTGGGCGTGCCCTTCGGGTCGGTCTCCGGCTCCCGCTTTTTGGAGCTGGCTGAAAAACGCCAGCCCCAAAAGAGCTTCGCCTTTGCCCTCACGCAAGTAGCTGCAAGACGATTTGCACTTTTGAAAAGATTATTTTTCAAAACACAATTTTGTTTATACATGAACATAATCAAAAAAAGAGGTGCTAAAACCTCTTTCAAATCTCTACAAAACTATACGATATCCCCATCGTGTTGACAAAATTGCAAACGGTGCTGTTCAACCAGAGTTTATAACATTTGTTATATTTTTTGTCTGTATTTGATGATTGAAATTCATTTTGACTTTTGAAGCCCCACGAAACGCTGGCTTTTAAGCGATTTTAAATATTTTTCATTGTAAAATCCTTTCTGAATTCTATAAAAATGTCGCGTGGGCTTACCTAACAAATATATCATGGGCAGTTTCCATTCTTCTTTTGGTGTTTTGGTCAAACATAGTTGTTTTATTTCATTAATCCCAAAGGGATTAAATGTGCATAGAAAATCAATTTTTTTTTAGGTTCGACCCCGTTGGGGTCGTATGGAATTACAATATTCTTTGCAATAATTATATAACCTCTTTGAGGTTTGTTTAGTCTAAACGTTTGCATGGATTTTTATCCGTGCTCAAAGATAATCAAAACAAAACTGGTAATACTAATTCTGATTGATGCGCTATGCCTGCATCAGACCGAAATTGGCTTTCGTTGTGTGGGTTTATCATTGGGTTTTACTCAACATTGTGGGCACAGCTTAAAAATCTGAACTATCCATCACAGAAGTATTTTTGTCATATCCGTGGGATCGCGTGGGCTTACCTACAAATATATCACTGGCAGTTTCCATTCTTCTTTTGGTGTTTTGGTCAAACATAGTTGTTTTATTTCATTAATCCCAAAGGGATTAAATGTGCATAGAAAATCAATTTGTTTT
>JAYTNQ010000309.1:0-1212 GCA_043748255.1 Bacteroidota bacterium | reverse complement strand
GAGCTTTTTTAATTTTCATTTATCGCTGCAGGTTTTTTGCCTCTATGCTCATCGTAGCGTGGGGCACAATTTTTAATCGGTCTTTGCTGATCAACTTTCCGGTTACTTTGCATACGCCGTAGGTTTTGTTTTCTACTCTAAAAAGTGCATTTTTTAGATCTCGAATAAATTTTTCTTGTCTTATCGCCAATTGCGAATTGGCTTCTTTCGACATTGTTTCGCTTCCTTCTTCAAAGGCTTTGAAGGTAGGCGAAGTGTCGTCTGTACCGTTATTGAGGTCATTCATGTAGGCACTTTTTATCAAATCCAAATCAAATTGGGCTTTGCTAATTTTCTTTAAAATAATCTCTTTAAACTCGGCCAAATCTGCCTCTGAGTATTTTGCTATTTCATCTGTCATCATAACTTATTTTGTAATTAATATTCTGGTTTGAATTTCATCAAACTCAATTTCTATGCCGTTTTCAAGGTTTTCTACAAAAACCAAGCTGTCGGTTAGGGTTTCGGATTTGATATAATTTTCGTTTGCTTTTACGGCTTTTTCTACTATTTTATTGCTTTGTATTTGAACTTTTATTTTGTCTGTAACCTCAAATCCGGTATCTTTTCTAATATTTTGAATGCGGTTGATCAACTCACGAGCCACACCTTCTTGTTTCAAAGTTTCGGTTATCGTAATATCTAATGCAACGGTAATGCCATTTGCATTTGCTACCAAAAGCCCTTCTATATCTTGTGACACGATTTCTACTTCTTGAAGCGTTAAAAGTATTGTTTTTTCTTCAAATACAATTTCTATGGTGCCGTTTTTTTCTAAATCATTAATTTTCGCTGCCGAAAAAGCTTGTATTTCTTTGGCAATCAAGCCCATAGAAGCGCCAAAACGTGGCCCAAGTGCTTTGAAATTGGGTTTTATTTTTTTGATCAAAACACCCGATGCGTCATCAAGCATCACGATTTCTTTCACGTTTACCTCCGCTTTTATCAGGTCTGAAACCGCTTCTATTTCTGCTTTAAAATTGGCGTCAAGTATTGGTATCATTATCTTTTGCAAAGGTTGTCGCACTTTTATCATTTCCTTTTTTCGGAGTGACAAAACCAATGACGAGATGGTTTGTGCTTTTTGCATTTTGCTTTCCAACGATTTATCAACATAGTTTTCAACCGATTTTGGAAAATCTGCAAGATGTACGCTTTCAAACGCTTCATTTT
>JAYTNQ010000308.1:0-1215 GCA_043748255.1 Bacteroidota bacterium | reverse complement strand
TCACACACTACCTGTCCCGCTGCACGCTATATCTTTTTGGATTTTCTGAAAAAGAAAATCCAAAAAGGATGCCGCTACATCGGGGCGAATTTAGACTTTTTTGGGTTTGCAAAACGTTTTTTGAAAAAGTAGATTTATTTAAAATAAATTCAATTAATAAATGCGTAATAAAATTAGGTTGATTAAGAAAGAAAAAACATTAACACTAAACGGCGTCTAAATCTTGAAAAAATTAAATAAAAAATATATTTACTACCAGAATAATGCATTCATATAGCCAAAAACTAAAACAACTCAACGCAATAATCTTTTGGCTTTTTGTTGAATGATCAATGCAACCGGTTGGTTATTAATTTTGCTTTCAAGCCACGAAATGATATCAAGATACAAAAAAGCCCTTTTTTCATAAGGATGGTTTTCAAAAACCAACAATTGCGAATGTAGTTTTTTGAACTCGTTTTTCAGCTCGTTAGGAAAAATATTGCCAAGATTTTTCAAAAATTTTATCATTTCACGCTGCACGCCATGAAGCTCATTCATTTTGATCAAAAAAGCATACGTACTTTTAAGTTGTTGCTCCATCAACTGATCTAGACCACACTCATAATGCGCCACCAAACTTAAAACTCGAGCAAAACACATCAAATCTTCACGCATCGAAAGACTTTTGTTTTGTATAATTTTGTCCAAAAACAAAATACAATTTTTGTTATCGCCCATACCAAAATACAAACTCGCAATTTTATAATAAAAAACCATAACGTGATGATTATCAATGCGATTTTCGTGGTTTTTGATGCCGTCCAAAACCGTTTGCACCAAATAATGACCGCCTTCAAAATCGCCTTCCAAAAAATGCAAGTTGAATTTACTGTTAAAAATACACAAAAAACAGAGCGAATTGGTATTGTCGTTTTTAGGAAAATGTGACAACAAGCTGTTTTGTTCAAATAAATTCAAAACCTGATGTATCTTCGATTTGTGTTTTAACAAATACAAACATTCCATCAAATAACTATTGCCTTTGATATACCAAACTGGGTTTGAAACTATCATTTGTGGATTTTCATTAAACAAATCAACCCATTTGTTGGCAAATTTATAACAAGACAAAAAATCCTGAATCAAAAAACTATGCCACAAATGCGCTTGATAAAGCCATAATTTTTCACGAAAACCCAATGTTTCTATATCATATTTGGGCATTCTACTGTT
>JAYTNQ010000307.1:0-9034 GCA_043748255.1 Bacteroidota bacterium | reverse complement strand
CCTCTCTTGGGTCTGAATTTGTATCAACCATTGCAAAAACTGGAATGTTTAATTTTTGAGCTTCTTTGATTGCGATATGTTCTGCTTTAATATCTACTACAAACAAGGCTGCCGGAAGGCGAGACATATCTGCGATAGAACCTAAGTTTTTTTCTAATTTGGCACGAAGACGATCCACCTGAAGACGTTCTTTTTTTGACAATGTCATAAAAGTACCATCTTTTTTCATTTTGTCGATAGTAGCCATTTTTTTAACGGCTTTTCTAATCGTCACAAAATTGGTAAGCATTCCACCAGGCCATCTTTCTGTGATATACGGCATATTGGCTGCTTTTGCTTTTTCGGCAACAATGTCTTTGGCTTGTTTTTTGGTAGCAACAAATAATATTTTTCTACCAGATGCTGCAATTTTTTTCAGTGCCTCATTGGCTTCTTCAATTTTTGCGGCAGTTTTATACAGGTTGATAATGTGGATTCCATTACGCTCCATATATATGTATGGGGCCATATTGGGATCCCACTTGCGCGTCATGTGACCAAAATGCACACCCGCGTCTAATAATTCTTTTACATCTACTTTGTTTGACATTTTTTTCTTAGTTTACGTTCTGTTGATTAGCAATGTGTTATACGTTATTCATAATTTGTTATTCGTAAAAAAAACTAGTTGTTTTTATCTACCATATATAACCTTCAATTTCAAACTTCTGAACCCATTTAGATGCTAAACTAATTTCCCAACGCATTGGGACAACAACAACATTGTTTTTAAAATTAATTTTGAATAACTTGTAGTCTTGCTCGATCAAGCAAGACCAATGGATATTAACGTTTAGAGAATTGGAATCTCTTACGGGCTTTTTTCTGTCCGAATTTTTTACGCTCTACCATTCTTGGATCTCTGGTTAGCAAACCTTCTGGCTTGAGGATGGCTCTGTTTCCTTCGCCAACTTCGCACATTACCCTGGCCAAAGCCATACGCACTGCCTCTGCTTGTCCTGTTGACCCACCTCCATATACGTTTACTTTTACGTCATAGTTGGTTACATTTTCTGTCATAGACATTGGTTGTAACACTTTGTACTGCAAAGTAGCCGTTGGAAAATAAGTTGCAAAAGGTTTTTTGTTTACAATAATAACGCCTGTTCCTTCAGAAACATAGACTCTTGCAACAGCGGTTTTTCTTCTACCGATTTTGTGAATAACTCCCATTATTTTAGATCGTTAAGGTTAACAGTTTTTGGCTTTTGAGCAGCTTGTTTGTGCTCTGAACCAACAACAACATTTAGATTTCTAAAAAGTTCTGCTCCCAATTTGTTTTTTGGCAACATCCCTTTTACTGCTTTTTCTACCAAAAGAGCAGGGTTTTTTGATTGCAATACTTTTGCAGTCAAAATTCTTTGACCTCCAGGATAACCCGTGTGACGAATATAGGTTTTTTCGTCCATTTTGTTACCAGTAAGGTTAATTTTTTCTGAGTTGATAACAATTACGTTATCACCACAGTCAACGTGCGGGGTATAACTTGGCTTGTATTTGCCTCGAAGGATCATAGCGACCTTTGATGCAAGACGGCCCAAGTTATGACCATCAGCGTCAACAACAATCCACTCTTTTGAGATATTGGATTTGTTGGCTGAGATTGTCTTGTAGCTTAATGCGTTCACAATAATTTATTTTAATTAAACATTCCATTCCAAAATCGACAAATCGAAATTTGGACTGCAAAAGTACATTTTTTTATTTCAATTACAAAACTGTTTGTCTTTTTATTTTCAAACCCAATCACTTCAAACCCAATCACTTCAACAAATGAGTTGGTTTTTGTCACAATTACATTTTTTTTTTTGCTTGGGCGTGCCCCTTCGGGTCGGTCTCCGGCTCCCGCTTTTTGGGGCTGGCTAAAAAACGCCAGCCCCAAAAGAGCTCCGCCTTTGCCCTCACGCGGGTAGCTGCAAGCCAATTTTATAGCTACAAAACATAGTGCTATTGAATTGCAACTTCTTTATTTAATTTTTTTTGAAAATCAAAAAGTCTAAAATCGCCCCGACGTAGCGGCATCCTTTTTGGGTTTTCTTTTTCAGAAAACCCAAAAAGATATAGCGTGCGGCGGGACAAGTAGTGTGGGATAGGGGAGGTGTGCGCCAAAAAAAATCAAAAAACCGGGAGTTTTTTTCAAAATTATGTTCCACAAAACCTCCATGTTTTGAAACTTTTTTGGGTTGTGCAGAGGTTGTTTTTGATTTGCTTACTGAAAAAAGTTCCAAACCAAACCAAATCGAATCGTAAAATCGACCAAAGGATTGCTTGGCGATGCAAAATAATTTGATTTAGAAAACGCCGCATTAAAATGTTCGGCCTTCAAATAAATGCGTGTTTGCTTGATTTTTGCATTTACAAAAAAATCAACCACCGGAAAATTGCCAATTTCTACTTCAGATTGCACAAAAAATTCTCCTAACAACGGGTTGTATTCATTTGCAGCATATTGCGAAAAATATTGGACCGTAAAACCCGTTTGCAAATCCATAGCTTTGTTAAACAAAACATCAGAATAATATAATGTATGTCGCAAAACCAGTTTGGGCAGGTTCAAAATTCGTTCAGACTGCGCCACTTTTTGATATATAACCGTATTGGCGAGCGAAAATTTTCTGAAACTAAAATCCTTTTCAATCTTGACCGCTGTCAGATTAATAGCTGCTTCAAACTGTTTGGGCAAAGTAATAAGTGCTGTAGTGCTGGTGTTTTCAAAATAAAGACGGTCTTGCAAACGACTCCATTCTATGCTTGCATCAAGCCACTTTGTTGTTGCCGCCACCTGAAAACGATCTGTTTTTTCGTTTTTAAAATCGTTTTTCCAGTTATAATTGGTATAGGCACTTTGAAAAAGATTGAAAATGTGGTTGGGTAGTTTATTGGTTTTTTGAAATCCTACCGTAATTTGATTTTCATCATCAAAAGCATACTCCAACTTCAAATCAAGATCGCTTAAATCTTGTTTGGTAATCGAATTTGAATATTCAAAAACGGCGTTCCAATTGTTTTTTTGAAATTTATATTGGGTTTCAAAGCTGCTAATATGATCATTAATTGCATTTGGAATTGTGACTCCATTGACTACCAAAACATTGTTGTAAAAATAGTGGTATTTGAAGTCACTCAGTCCAAAATAAATTTTGCCCAAATCACCATTTTCAAAACTCAAACCTGAGTTGTGAATCAAGTTTTGATAGCTCGTTTTGTCATTAATACCACTACTTACATAGCTGCTGCCAAATCGGTTCAAATAGGTTGTTGCACCACTTTGGGTGGTGATTTGTGAGGTTACAGTTGGCTGTGTAAAAACAAAATATTTGTTTTCTGCCGTGAATTTATAATTCAAGAACAAATTGTTTTTTTGGTTTTTGGTATTCAACCGAAGGCTTTGAAACGCAAAAAAGCGTTTGCCTTCGAGCAGCGATTTGGCGTCTGTAAGATAAACCTGAAGGCGGGCTCGATCGCTAAATTTGTTGTCGCCATTTTCAAAATCGGCCGTGTTGACGATGCCGCCATTTTCTTGATTTGAAATATCCTGCGAAGTAAAATGGGTTTTGATCGTATAATTTTGTTTTTTGCTGTTGTATGAAGCTGTCGCCCGAAAGTTTCCGGTGCTAGAAAGCTGGTTTAGATAGTTGCCCAAAGAGCGTAAGCCCTTGTAGGCAATCGAAAAATTAAACTGTGGTGAGGTATTCATGGTGATAAATGAATCCAGATTTTGCCCTTGTTGTATGACGGTTTTATAATATAACTCGGTCAAAGGCGTTGGCACCGAATAATAGTTGATATCATTGGTTTTTAGATAGTTAAACTGCTTTGCTTGAAATCCAAAATCGGGATATGCAGTTTGGTTTTTGGACAAATATTGCAAGCTGTTGTAGGTTTGACCATCGTTTGAAAACGGCAAAAGCCCAAAAAGATCTTTGCGTAAATAATTAAATTTATACTCTTTTTGGATCGTTAGCGTAGTATCGATATAGGTAGAATCGTTTTGAATCGATATGACAGTGTATAAATCGATTGGTGCTTTTTGCGCCAATTCGATGTTTTTTTGGGCTTCGGTTTTTACCAAACTTTTGTTTTTTTGGGTTGGATCCTGCGAAAATGCAGTCCAGCCTAATATCAAAAACAAAATAGAATATTGGATTTTCATAGCTAAAATTAATTTGCAAAAATAGGGAATTGGGTTTTAATTAATGATTTTTTTGAAAATTAATAATTGGTTTGATTTTGTCTATTCACAAATGGTTTTCTTCGAGAACGCCTAAAAAACCCGATAGTTTGCAATTGCTTGTTAGTTATACTCTTTTGGTCGAGGATGCCATACTTTTGTAAATATTCTGTTTTATGTGGCACAAGATTATAGTTTTCTGTATAGTTTAGTTTGAATATATAAAGGTCTGAAACAGTTTGTTGCTTGCATTGCAAAGGTATTAACTATCTGTTTATATTTGCAACAACGGAAACAAATAGCCCGATTGTTAGGGGATAGCCCATATATAAAAAAACATGATTGCAATACATCCACAATTGATATTGAGCTAATTATTGATGTTATCGCTCTCGGACATAGAAAAGATATTTATTAAAAAAAACCGAGCATTGCTCGGTTTTAATCTTGATAATGTTTTGTTAAACCGCGCGATTTCGATAGCTTTGTATTGCCTAAAGTTACGGGTAGTCGCACTATCTGTGACAAGAGTATTTTTGTTATTTTCGAACGATTGGTTTTCTATGATGAACTTAATTTACAATAACTTTTTTCCAAGTTTTATTATTGCTACCAACTAGTTCAACTAAATAAACGCCTGTTTGTAAGCCATTTACATTTATTTCAACAGAATTCGATTTGTCATTTACTTCAATTGATCTAACAAATGAACCCGTTTGAGAATAAATATTAATTATTTCAATAGCTGTACTCGCTTTTATTAAAAATTCGCCATTTGAAGGATTTGGGTAAATTTGTGTTTCGCTTAATAAAAATGCTTGTGATCCTAATTGGGTTCTTGGTAAACCAATAGCTGCGTGAGGATTATTTCCGTGATATGCTAAAGTTGTTGTTGAGCCTTGAGAATAAATAATGGGAATATTAGAATTGTCATTTAAAAAAGTATAATCTCCGTTAGATACCAAAGCTCTTGTGGCAATAATTGTTCTAGTAGTGCCAGAAATTATATCAGAAACTATTTGCCAACTTTGAGCAGCTGCAGTATCGGCAGTAGGCAAAACGTGTCCTCCGGGTGCAATATAGTCTCTATTAGCAGTAGCGTTCCAAATAAACATATCGGTAACTGTGGCCATTGATGTTCCGCCAAACCCAATTCCTAACCAAGCTGTGCTTGGCCCAGTTAAAGTCATCGTTGCAGTTGTAGCATTAGTGTCAATTTTTATGGATCTATTGGCGGTTAGATCAACTGTTCCAGTAGTAAATTGCGCATAAGTAAAGGTATATGCAAAAAACAAAATAATAACAAGTAATTTTTTTTTCATAATAATTTATTTAAGTAAGTTAATAATTTCTTCATTTTTAGAAAAAACAGCATACTCAAAAGCAGTTTTTCCTTGTTTGTCTATTTTAGACTTATCTGCATTATTTTGTAAAAGTAATTTAATTATTTCAATATTTTGAAATTGAACGGCATAAATTAATGCGGTTACTCCATTTGCATCCGTTAAGTTAACATTTGCCTTTTTTGCTATTAACAACTTGGCTATTTCAACATTCCCTTTTACTACAGCAGCCATAAGCGGCGTTCCCATATTTGAAACCTCATTTATATTGCTCCCTTTTTCAATTAGAAATTTTGCTACTTCATTATTGCTTTTATAGGTTGAAAGCATTAATGGAGAAAAACCATTTTCATTTAATACAAATATTGATTTTGGATCTTGTTTATAAATTTTTTTAATCTGTTTTAAATTTCCATTTCTAGCAATATCAAAAACAGGAGATTTAACTTGAGAATTTGCAGCGTTAAAAAAGAAAAAGGAAATGAATATAAAATAAATTGATTTCATTTTGAAAATTTTCTGTAAAAATATGATAAAATCTTTAAAGTTATATAAAAATCTACAATATTTTAGGAATATTTTTATTTGACTCTCAATATCTTAACTCAGTTTTTTAAAACGGCTGTTTTAAATGCTTAAATTCAATTAATAAATGCGAAAGTTGGGAATTGTATAGTAATATTAAATATTTTTCAAATTTTAGATTTAAAAAAACCAAATTCAAATCAACTTTAATTTCGTTTATCCTCGCCCCAAAGTAGTTTGTTTCGTAGGGTTTTCAAAAAAGTTTCGTCTGGAATTTCGACCATATTAATTTTGAAATTTGTTTTTTTGATGGTCAAAACCGCTTCGTTTTTTACGGCTGCGATTCTCGAGTCCAAAGACACCAAATATTGTTGTTCGCGACCCGAAACCCGAAGTCTAATTTCGGTTTCGTCTGGAATAACAAGTGGTCGAGCATTAAGATTGTGTGGGGCTATTGGCGTGATTACAAGTCCATTAACGTTTGGTGTCAAGATTGGGCCGCCACAACTCATTGAATAACCTGTAGAGCCTGTTGGTGTGGCTACGATAAGTCCGTCTGCCCAATAAGAGTTCAAATATTCGCCATCAAGAAAGGTTTCTATGGTGATCATCGAGGTAGTATCTTTGCGACTTACAGTGATTTCGTTCATTGCAAAATTCAAATTACCCATGTTTTCAATTTCTGGAAAGCTACTCAAAGAAAGTAGTGTTCGTTCAGAAATAGTATATTTTTTGTCCAAAACAATTTGCAAAAACAGGGCAATATCTTCTTTTTGAACCATCGCCAAAAAGCCCAAGCGACCAGCATTAATGCCCAAAATTGGGATTCCAGAATCCTGTACTAATGTGGCTGCACGCAAAATGGTGCCGTCGCCGCCAATGCTAATCATCATGTCGAAACTGCTGTCTAATGCGGCGGCATTTTCAAAGGTTTTATATTCTTTTTTGACCAATTGCTTGTCATAAAGCATCGCCAAAAACTCGGCCTCAATTACCATTTCGACATTGTTTTGGTTAAAAAAAACAAAAATATCGCGAATAATAGGTTCGGTACTGTTTTGATAATATTGTCCGTAAATGGCTACTTTCATTGGTTTTAAATTTACTAAACGTTCAAATAATGCTCTAAATAATCGACCCGCTCTTTCAAATCTTTCAAATAATGATCGTCTTGATGCTCTGAAATAATGGTGTAGTCATATCTGCGAAAAGTTTGTATAATTTCGTTCAGATTTTCCATTGCGATTTTGATAGTGATTTGAACGCGATCTATGGTCAAATTAGATACTACTGCCCCAAAAATCTTGCCGTTGTTGCTTTCAACAATTTGAATCACTTGCCCCATTGTATATTCTAATATGGGTTTTTCGACAATAATGGTGTTGCCAAATTCTTTCAAAAATGGCATATCGGTCACAAAATGTATTAGGTCAATCAATTCATAACAGCCCAAAAAAGTGTCGTTTTGGTCTAAAACGGGTATAATATTGGTTTCGTTTTTTGAAAAAATCTCAAAAATATCTGTCCAAATTGTAGTGTTTTTAACAAAAAAATGTTCTAAATCGAAATGGCAATCTTTCAGTTTTTGAGATTCATCAAATTCCTCAATAGCTTCTAAGGAAATATTGCCTAAATAAACCCCGTTTTCTTCAACAGGAAAGTGTGAAAAATAATTTTGTTTCAAAAACAGGCTCACATCTGCTACAGTTTCAGAAAAATCTAATGGCAAAAAGCGTTTGTTTATAAAATCTGTAATGATCAACATAACTCTAAATTAATTTTGATGCAAAATAATGCTTTTTTTAAATAAAACCGATAGTTTAGTTTGTATTTTTGTGAACAATTTTTATTTTTATAAAAAAAACTACATGACAAAATTAAGCGTAAACATCAACAAAATAGCAACTTTGCGAAACGCCCGTGGCGGCAATGTGCCCAATCTATTGCAGGTTGCCCAAGATATTGAGCGCTTTGGTGCAAATGGCATCACCATTCATCCGCGTCCAGACGAGCGACATATTAGATATCAAGATGCTTTTGATCTAAAAAAAATAGTTCAAACCGAATACAATATTGAGGGCAATCCTGAGCCAAAATTTTTGGAAATGGTGCTCCAAATAAAACCCACACAAGTTACTTTGGTGCCAGATGCTATTGGCGATTTGACTTCAAATGCAGGCTGGAATACGGTCAAACATCATTCTTTTCTATCGGAGATTGTGGACGAATTAAAACGAAACCATATTAGAACTTCTATTTTTGTTGATCCAAATTTTGAGATGATCGAAGGAGCAAAAAAGATAGGTTGCGACCGTATCGAACTTTATACAGAATCGTTTGCCCATGCTTTTGCATCTGGCAACAAAGGCGGCATTGATCCATTTGTAGCAAGTGCGGTATTGGCCAATGAGCTGCAACTTGGTATCAATGCCGGGCATGATTTGAGCCTTGATAACATTCAGTTTTTTTGTCAAAATATTCCTAATTTGTTAGAAGTTTCAATAGGTCATGCACTGATTTCAGAAGCTATTTATCTTGGCTTAGACAACGTAATCAATATGTATTTGCATCGCATGAAATTGTAATACCAATAGAAATATTACTGCAATAATTGTTGTGCTACTTTTTCGACGGCATCGATTGTGAAATCTAAATCTTCAAAACTAAGTGCATCTGTGATAAACCAAGTTTCATAAGCTGATGGGGCAATATAGACGCCAGAATCGAGCAAGCCGTGAAAGAATTTTTTGAACAAAATATTGTCTCCTTTAGCAGCTGTGGCCAAATCTATGACTGGGTTTTTGTCAAAATGTACTGAAATCATTGATCCAATTTGATTAATTGTAAAATCTATATTATTGTTTTTCAATACTTTGTCAATTCCGTTTGCAAGGTAAATTGTTTTTTGATTCAATCGTTCAAACAATTTTTCGTCAGCATCAATAGCCGTTAGCAT
>JAYTNQ010000306.1:0-1217 GCA_043748255.1 Bacteroidota bacterium | reverse complement strand
ACCTCTATTCAACAATCGCTTGTCTTTTAAATTTTCAAAATGTCTTGTCTGCATCTTTTTATCTCAAAGATAAAAATTATTTGTGTCCAGACGGTAGCAGTGGTGCTGGGGTTTTTTGGTTGCTAAGGAACAATAATCTTCTTAGATAGAATTCGTTTTTTAATTTGAACCTTTAGAATATATATCCCAGATTTTAAACCATCTAAACTAAATTCATTTTCAGTATAGTTTCTAACTTCATTTTTGTTCCAATCGAATAATTTTGCCCAAATGATATCGCTATTAGCAGTCAGTGTACTATCTCCATTTCGATCTTGAGTACAAGGATCTATAACGTTTCTGGCTGCATAACCGTTTGTAGTATTAGGTAACAAAATATATAAATCGTCACAATCAGGCGGTGGAGCGCAAGAGATGTCAAAACTGAAATCCTTTGAGCCACAGATATTTGTCACGGTAATTTTATAATGTAAAACCCAATTGTAGCTATTACCATGTAAATGACCAAAGTAACCACTACCAGAGCCATGCCCTTTTATATCACCACTATCAAACCCAAGTTTTATCCATTCAATTGAGCTTATCCCTTGTTGGTTTAAAATTGTATTATGTCCGCCAATGACATAGGCATCTACAGTATTGCCAAATGACTCTAACAATAAATCAATATCCGGAGTTCCAACCCAAATTTTCTTTTCAAACGTTTGACCGTTTTGGAAAGTAGCGGTTATTGTTGCTGGACCATTTGAGACGCCTTTAATGATAACCGAGTAATTGTTTGGGGTTGTTATTTGAGCGTTTGGGGTTACTGACCAAGTTACTTCGCTTGGTAATTTGCAAATATCATTTCCAAAACTATATGTTGCGGTTTGGTTGTTGCAGATTAGATTTGGACCGATTAATTGGTTTTGATTTACATCAAAACTTGGAACTTGGGGATTACCTTGTATTTCTGCTGCAAGCCAATCAACGCTTTCTTTTGATAAATAAACATGAGCTTCGTTTGATGATGGCGAAAAATAACTATCAAATGGTATTTCTTTGTTGGCAGGGTCGCACACTAAATTTCTGTTTAATGGAGTTGACCAATCAAAATTTGGGTTTTTGAAGGCTAATGAGCTGACAGTTGGGATGAAAGCGTGGTTTGGAACAAAGACTCTATTTTCAACCCTATTTTCTTGAATTGCTGGATTTTCATCGATAGATTTTTTAATGGC
>JAYTNQ010000305.1:0-1217 GCA_043748255.1 Bacteroidota bacterium | reverse complement strand
GGGCTCAACTGCAAGCAGCTGATAAAACTACAGATTATAAAATTATTGATACAATACTGACCAAACAAAAATTTCAAAATTTCTTTGAACAAAACATTTAAATAGCTAAATAATAAAACGATGAAACTTCAAGTATTACAAGATAATTTCGGCAATCAAACTGGCGTTTATGTCCCAATGGAAGATTGGACTTTGATAAAAAACAACTATCCTGATATTGAAACATTAGAGCAAGAGTTACCACAATGGGAAAAAGATTTAATCGATAGCCGATTAGAGGCTATTGCTAAAAATCCTGAACGTTTACAGCCAATAGAAAGTCTTTTTGAAGAACTAAAACGAAAAATTTAATGTATAATACTCAATATTTTGACCAAGTTTTTACCGATGTTCAAGAAGCAAAAATTTGGTACAAAAAACAAAAAGAAGGTCTCGAAGTTGAGTTTGCTTTTGCCATAGAAAAGGCAATTGAACAAGTTTTAAAAATGCCAACTTCTTACTCGCCACGTTACAAAAATGTTCGCATTGCACACCCAAAAACTTTTCCGTACAATATCCATTTTTATATTGATGAAGTTAACAAAACAGTAGTTTTTACCGCAATTATTCACAATAAAAGGCATCATAAATTTGCTGTGAATAGAGTTTAAAACCTCGTGATGAAAGCAGTATGTTTTTTCTGTTTTTGGTTCTTGTGATGTTACATTTTACATCGCAAGTTGCGCCCCCACACAGTTTGTCATCCTGAAAGGATCTCACCAATTTGCGTGGTCTGAAAACAGTTTGGGTAGAAACTATTAATAAAACAAAACATTTTTGGTTCTTGTGATGTTACTTTTTACAACCCAACTTTCTAATTTCAGACTTTGCCGTAAGATGCTTTCAGGATGACAAACTACAGGGATTCGGGTTTGTGGGTAATTGGTAATTATAAATTGTTTGCGCTCCCAAGTTGCGCCCCACACAGTTTGTCATCCTGAAAGGATCTTACCAATTTGCGTGGGCTGAAAACAGTTTGGGTAGAAACTACAAATGAAACAAAATATTTAATATTACTATACAATTCCTAACTTTCGCATTTATTAATTGAATTTGAGTTGTATTATTTTGCAATTCGTTTTTTTTATAGAAATTGAAGTCAAAATTATTTTATATTTGTACAAATTATATAATATGCAAACTGCTACAATTAGTAAGCCTAAAAACGAGCATAAAGA
>JAYTNQ010000304.1:0-3413 GCA_043748255.1 Bacteroidota bacterium | reverse complement strand
ATTACGCTGTAGGTGCCTGGTGGTAGTGTGATGGTATAGGTGCCTGTGGCTGTTGTGGTAAAGGTTGTTGTGAGTGGTGTGTTTGGGATATTCGTACTGCCTTTTCTGACATAGAAGGTTTGGTTTGCCGATGGTTTGTAGGTGGCTAATTGGATGAGTAGTGAGTCTGGTGGTGGTGCTCCGCCGATATATTCTGCATTGTTTTGTATGCTTCCGGTGGTTATGATTGGTGTTGGGTCTGTGTTTGATTCGCTACAGGCTTGAAGGGTGATTAGGATTAGGATTATTTTTATAATATTTTTCATCTTGTTGAGGTTTTGATTTTTACAAATTTAGTAAAAAAATCGGTTTGTTTTGAAATGTGTTTTTTGGTATTGTTATTTTTTTGTAACGGTTTGCCCTAGCCCCGATTGTAGTGGAAATCCTTTTGTTGAAAAAACCTATTTTTTCTTAAATTGGCAGAGCGACCAACGGAAGCTCCTGCGAATTTTTAGAAAAAAAGGTTTTTTTGGCAAAAGATTGTAACGTAAAGCGGGAAATAGCTTCAAAAAAAAATTATAGACCAAATTCGTCTGTGTCTTTTGGTTCGGTTTTTTTGCTTCCGCCACCAGATCCTTCGCAATCTACATTGATGGAGAGTTCGGCTGGTCTAATAAAGTCTTCGTGAGAGATTTTGAGGTTTGGGTCGGCATAGCATTTTTTCATAAAATAGCCCCAAATTGGTAGTGCTGCTGTGGCGCCTTGTCCGTAGGTGATGCTTTGGAATCTGGCAGATCTGTCTTCGCAGCCTACCCAAACGCCTGTGACAAGATTGGGTACGATGCCCATAAACCAGCCGTCAGATTGGTTTTGTGTGGTTCCTGTTTTGCCTGCTATTGGGTTTTTGAAGGCATAAGGGTAGCCTGTAACGCGGTTGTATCCTGCGCCTCCGCCTTCTGTTCGGAGTCTATCGCCCGAGCCTCCTTCTGTAACGCCTTCGAGGAGTTTGATCACGGCAAATGCAATTTCGGGATTAAGGACATCGTGCGATTCTGGCAGGGGTTGGTATATAATTACGCCGTTTTTGTCTTCGATTTTGGTGATAAATTGTGGTTTCATATACACACCTTGATTGGCAAAAGTGCTGTATGCGGCTACCATATCTTCTACTGATATTTCTACGGCGCCAAGTGCGATTGATGGGTTTTCGGGAATATCGCCTTGGATGCCTAATTTTTTGGCGAGAGTCACTACGGCTTTGGGTCCTGTTCTGTCGATTAGTTTTGCTGATACAACATTGACCGAGTTGGCCAATGCTTTTTTGAGGGAGATACTTCCTCGATATTTGTTGTCTGAATTTTTGGGTGACCAGCTTTCGGGGATTCCGTATTTTCCTTTTGGCATTGTGAATGGGCTGTCTTGAACGTAGTCGCATGGAGACATGCCAAGTTGCTCTATAGCTGTGGCATATACAAATGGTTTGAAGGTCGATCCTACTTGTCTGGTACCAAGGTTTACGTGGTCATACTGAAAATATTTGTAGTTGATGCCGCCTACCCATGCTTTTACTTGTCCTGTTTGTGGCTCCATAGACATGAGTCCTGATTGCAAAAAGTGTTTGTAGTATCGAATAGAGTCGTTTGGGGTCATTTCTTTTTCGATTTCTCCTTTCCAAGAAAAGACTATCATTTTGGTTTTTTTGTCGAAAGATTTGATGATTTCGGCATCTGATTTTCCTTGTTCTTTGAGTACTCTCCATCTTTCTGATGCTTTTCGAGCGCGGTTCATCAGTAGGTTTGTTTCTTGTGTTGTCAAATCCAGAAACGGGGCATTTTTGTTGCTTTTGGCTTGGCTAAAAAATTCTTCTTGTAGGTTTTTGAGGTGTGCCGCTACTGCTGCTTCGGCGTGTTCTTGTATGTGTGAGTCTATTGTGGTGTATATTTTTAGTCCGTCACGGTAGATGTCATAATCTGATCCGTCTGGTTTTTTGTGTTCTTTGATCCAGGTTTTCATATAATCTCGCAGAAATTCTCTAAAATAGGTGGCCATTCCGTCGAGGTGCCCTTCGGGTTGAAATTTGAGTTCGATTGGTTTTTTTTCTAAACTTTCTTTTTGGGATTCGGTTATTATTTTATTTCGGAGCATTTGCCCTAAGACTACGTTTCGTCTGTTTTTTACTCTTTCAGGTCTTCTTACGGGGTTAAAGTAGGATGGGTTTGTAAGCATTCCAACGAGCATTGCTCCTTCGTCAATGCTTAATTCGTTGGTTTTTTTGCCAAAATATACTTTTGCGGCAGATCGAATTCCTACGGCGGTATTCACAAAATCGGCTTTGTTGAAATACATGGCGATGATTTCATTTTTGGTATATTGGCGTTCTAATTTGATAGCGATGATCCACTCTTTGGCTTTTTGAATAATTCTGAAGGGCAAAAATTTGGAGCCTTCGCCATGAAAAAGAAGCTTTGCCAATTGTTGTGTAAGAGTGCTTGCGCCACCATTTGTGCCTAATTTTGCGAATGCGCCAAAGGTTCGACGCGCGTCTATGCCCGAGTGTTCATAAAAGCGTTCGTCTTCTGTGGCTACAAGTGCTTGCACCAAGCTTTTTGGTATTTCTTCAAATTTTACGGGGGTTCTATTTTCGTTATAAAATTTGCCCAATGTTACTCCGTCTGCTGAAATAATTTCGGTGGCAAGGTTTGAATTTGGGTCTTCGAGGTCTTCAAAGGATGGCATCGAACCAAAAATTCCCCATGATGCAAATATGAAAAATAAAAATAATGCGCCTATGGAATAGCAATAAATTTTCCAAAATTTGCTTTTATAATAGGCGTTGTCTTTGATTATAGTGGATGATTTTGCCATTTTTTATTCTGTTTTTTCAATTCTAAATCCAACTTCCGAAATGCCATTGAGGTATTGTTGTCCTTGTATTTTGCCTGTTTTTCTAACGGCTTGTTGTATGCTAATTTGATAATTTCCAGTTTTTTTGAATTGGTATTTTTCTTTAAAAAAAAGCTTGTTTTCTTTGATGTCCAAAATTCCTTGACCCATCAAACTGCCGTCTGGATTTGCCATTTCGTATTGTAGTGTATCTATTTTTGTGTCTCCATTTGGGCTTTCTAAAGATACTATTAAAAACAAATTATTAAATTCATAGTCATTATTGTTTCTAATATTTAGAAACATATTATATTTTTTGAGGGTATCGGTTTGATTAAAGTTAAAGGTTACAATACTGTCCTTTTCCCATCTATCTCCAATAGATTTGTATTGGTCAAAAACTCTTTTTTTATCGCATGAAAACAAGAGCATTGCCATCAGTACACATAAAAATTTAGTCTTTTGGATCATTTTTTTTATTAGGAATTATTTTGTTTATGGCTGGTCGCTGGTCTGTTTGTGGCTTGTTTTGGTTGTTTTGGTTGTTTTGG
>JAYTNQ010000303.1:0-3415 GCA_043748255.1 Bacteroidota bacterium | reverse complement strand
TGACTGAACTTTCAGACACAAAACCAGCTTCGGAGTTAGCCTAAAACCCAAATCTTGTGTAACTGCTGTTGTGCCTTCGGTTTTTTCTTTTCGGTTGCGAAAATAAAAAACTCTGTTAAATTTCTTAAATATCGGTTGACAAATCGAATTTTAACAGAGTAAACTTAACTTAATTAAAACTTGTCAGCCACAATAAAAATATGAGTAGCGAAGAGTTAAAAATCGTTTGTTTAGAACTTTCAATTAAGCATATTAGTGATGGAGAAGGTTCTGTTTTGTCCATCGCTAAAGAATTTTACGATTGGATTTCCGAAACTAATTATTCAACAGTTCTAAAACAACAGTTGGAAGAGTAATTTTTGAACTTACTTTATGGTCTTCGTAATTATAATAGAAGACTATTGTTTCGTCCGCAGACGAAAAAGAAACTGTCATTTTCGGGCTTCCAGATTTCATCATTACGATGTCTCCTGGGTTAAATTTGCAATCTTCCATAATGTTAATTTATTTTAAAGTTAATATTGATTCTTATTTTTCTGCCCGTTAGTTTCGGTTATCCAAACTGAGGCACAACTAGTGAATACACGAAAGTTATTGCGTTTTTAACATTTTTTTATGTTGATTGCACTTTCAATTATTTATCAAAAATAGTATTATTTTTTTAGATACAAGCAATTATTAATTTTTCTTAAAATCATCTTTTTTGTTTAGCTTGTTTACTAGCTGGTCTAGTGGACTTTGTATTTTAACTACTATTTTACTGCTAAGTTGAGTGTAGATAGTTGTGGTTTTGATGCATGCATGTCCTAAAAACTGTTGTATGTAGCGTATGTCGGTTCTGTTTTCTAATAAATGTGTAGCAAAACTATGAAGAAGTCTATGAAAACGAACTACTTTGTTTGGGCAACCATTTGCGGTTATCAATCAACACCCAAACAAATAACGTCTTGAAAACACAAAAAGTCTGTAATCGCCCCGATGTAGCGGCATCCTTTTTGGGTTTTCTTTTTCAGAAAATCCAAAAAGATATAGCGTGCAGCGGGACGGGTGGTGTGCTGTACGGGTGGTGTGCGCCAAAAAACAAAAAAAAATGTAACTTTTTGGTGTTGGTTGCGTATAATGATTTGAATACTTAATTTTAAGGTAAAAACATGAGACAGCTCAAGATTACAAAGCAGGTTACGAATCGTGAAACGGCGTCGTTGGACAAATATTTGCAAGAGATTGGCAAGGTTGATTTGATCACGGCTGATGAGGAGGTTGAATTGGCTCAAAAAATCAAGGCTGGCGATCAGCAGGCGTTGGAAAAATTGACAAAGGCGAATTTGCGTTTTGTAGTTTCGGTTGCCAAACAGTATCAAAATCAAGGGCTTACGCTTCCGGATTTGATTAATGAGGGCAATTTGGGTTTGATCAAAGCGGCGCAACGGTTTGATGAAACGCGTGGTTTCAAGTTCATTTCGTATGCGGTTTGGTGGATTAGACAGTCGATTTTGCAGGCTTTGGCAGAGCAATCTCGTATTGTGAGGTTGCCGCTTAATAAGATTGGATCGATTAATAAAATTAATAAAATGTATGCGCTTTTGGAGCAGTCTAATGAGCGTCCGCCGAGTGCCGAGGAGATCGCCAAGGAATTGGATATGACGGTGAATGATGTGAAGGAGAGTATGAAAAACTCTGGACGTCACCTGTCTATGGATGCGCCGCTTGTTGAGGGTGAGGATTCAAATTTGTATGATGTTTTGCGCTCTGGCGAGTCGCCAAATCCGGATCGCGAATTGATTCAGGAGTCTTTACGCACAGAGATTGAGCGTTCGTTAGAAACTTTGACGCCTCGTGAGGCAGATGTTGTTCGGTTGTATTTTGGTTTGGGCGATCAGCATCCGATGACATTGGAAGAGATTGGCGAAACCTTTGATTTGACTCGTGAGCGTGTGCGTCAGATTAAAGAAAAAGCGATTCGCAGGTTGAAGCATACTTCGAGAAGTAAGATTTTGAAAACCTATTTGGGTTAGATTTCAAATGGAATTTTATAAAACCATTTTTTGAAAGCATCGTTTTCAAAAAATGGTTTTTTTTTGGTAGAAATTGGTTTGCGAAGGAATTAGATTAATATTTTTGTATTTTATTTTATTTTTTGTATTTTTGAACCATTATGACAGCAACTTTAGAAAATATATCGACCAAAATTGTGGCTTCCTATTCTTATTCTTTGAATGAAAATGATCGTGTTAATAAAATACTAGATCACATTATTGACAAAAAGGCGGAGCTTGTTTTGCTTTCTAAAGGGCTTCAAAAATTAAGCAAACTTTTGATAAAAATAACTTGGCTGGACAATTTGTCCCAAACAGACGAGGTTATTATTAAAGGTTTTTTGACAATGGGCAAAGAAGCAGATAAACATTTTAAAAATTTTTATTCTACTCAGCGAAAAATTTATGCGCCAAAAGGTTGGTTTAAAGCGGAGTTCAAAATTTTGAAACATGAAATTGAGTTTCATATTGAAACAATCAAACAAATTGAGCATATTGTTTTTGATTTGCGAAAAAACGAAGATTTTAAGAATTTGTGTAAACAATTAGACGATGTTTGATGAATTATTATTTTCAAGAATCATTTGTACAAAAAGTTAGCATCTAGCTCAAAAACAATTCTTATCAGGATTGTGAAATGGCATTAATTGAATCTGTTTTTAATTTAACTGTGGAACAAATTATGACAAATTGTTCGGCAATGCGCTTAAACGCTTCATCAAAAAACCCGATAGCCAAATTACGAATAAGCTATAATTCTGGCAAAAGTTCTTCTTATAGGCTTTATGTTTTTGCAATGATAATCGATAAAAAACTTTATTTTGCATACTTATATCCCAAAAAAGGAAAATTAGGTCAGGCGTCGCTTAGTGCGAAACAAGAAAATTTTGTTATTAAAGAATTGTTGGATAATGTAAAATTGGGTAATTTTGAGGAGGTCTTTTTGGATAAAAAAACATACAAAATTTGTTTTGTAAAAAACTCTGAGGCAGTTTTTTGAAAAAAATGTGCTTTATATAATTTTTACCAAACATTAAAATACGGCCAGCCGATCTATACAACTACAATTTCTCAAATATATATCCTGCTTTTTCGGCGCCCCAAACTTGTTTGTTGGTTTTATCAAATCCTTGATCCCAAGAGATGATTTGGTTTTTGAAAATGCTCACTTTGGAGGTGGCATAGCTTGCGCCTCGCAGTTCGCTTGGGCAAGTTTTGATGCCTGTTTGTCCGTCAAACTTGTTGTTGGCGATGCGCTTCAAAATCACTTCGCAGCCTTTTTTGAGGTCGATATCGTTTGGGCTCAAGGTGTCAAATGCCTCTGGATTTTTCCACATTCCTATCCAACGTTTTTCGTTTTTGATGGTGTGTATTTCGCT
>JAYTNQ010000302.1:0-1228 GCA_043748255.1 Bacteroidota bacterium | reverse complement strand
CGCCAAATGGGATTCGTGAGTCTGATCGAACAAGGGAGTTTATAAATATGTTTCCGGCTTCGATTTTTCGGGCTATTTGATAGGCATTTTCGCGATTTTCTGACCAAATGGCTGCTGCAAGTCCGTAGCGGTGGTCGTTTGCTATTGCGATAGCGTGGCTTTGATCATCGGCTCGTGTGATAGTGGCTAATGGGCCAAATGTTTCTTCTTGAAAGGCTATGTTTTCGCTATCTACAAAATCGAGTAGGGTAGGCTGAAAATTACAGTTTTCTCGATGTCCTCCGTGAATTAATTTTGCACCTTGTGTAATGGCAGTTTGAAGTTGATGTTCTAATTTTTGTGCCAAATCTATTCTTGCTAATGGGCCCAAATTTGTGGTTTCGAGTAGTGGATTTCCTTGTTGTAGTGCTTTAATTTTTTGCGAAAAAAGAGCTGCAAATTCATCGGCAATGTTTTTTGTTACAATAAATCTTTTGGCACATATACAGGCTTGACCTGCATTTAGCATTCGTGATTGTGTTGCAATTGTAGTTGCCAAATCGATATTGGCATCGTCCAAAACAATAAATGCATCTGATCCACCGAGTTCTAAAACGGTTTTTTTGATGTGTTTTCCGGCTATTGATGCCACCGAGGCGCCTGCCATTTCGCTTCCTGTAAGAGTTACACCACAAATTAAATCATGGGCAATAACGGTTTCGACTTGATCAATATTGATGGTGATTTGTTGAAAAACGCCTTCGGCAAAACCGGCTTCGAGAAAGGCATTTTCTATTGCTTTGGCGCAGCCTACTACGTTTGGGGCGTGTTTTAGCAGTGTTACATTGCCGCTCATAATCACGGGTGCGGCATAGCGCAACACCTGCCAAAACGGATAATTCCAGGGCATAATAGCAAAAACGGCTCCCATTGGATCAAAAACAGTTTGGCTTTTGAAGGGTGTTTCGTAGCTTTTGTCTTGCAGCATTTTTGCAGCATTTTGGGCATAAAATTCACAGTTGGCGGCAGATTTTTCGATTTCGGCAATGGCTTCTGGCAATATTTTGCCCATTTCGCTGGTTATCAAATGTGCTAATTCTTGCTTTTTTTGTCGCAAGATAGCTGCTAATCGCATCATTTTTTCGGTGCGATCTTCAAAAGTGCAATTTCGCCAATGCTGGTAGGCTTTTTCTGAAATTTTTATTTTTTGTTGCAACTCGCTATTAGACAGAATTTTATGTTCTGAAAT
>JAYTNQ010000301.1:0-1230 GCA_043748255.1 Bacteroidota bacterium | reverse complement strand
TGTTACGCTGGTTGGATTCAGTCAAGGCAGTATTTTGAGTTATGCCATCGCATTGTCTTATCCTCAAAAAATTCAAAAAGTTGTTGCTATGAGCGGTTATTTGAACCAAGAAATGGCAACCGACTATCATGCTCAAAATGATTTTAGCCATCTCAACATTTTTATTTCTCACGGCGTTGTAGATCAAGTAATTCCGGTTGAATGGGCGCAAAAAGCCAGCCCAATTTTGAACAATTTGGGCATCAAAAATGTATATCACGAATATCCAATCGGACATGGTATTTGTCAGGAAAATTTTAATGATTTTAAAAAATGGTTGTTAGAAAATTGAAATAAAAAACATGAACAAAATAACATCACTTTTCAATATTCAACATCCTGTTATTCAGGGCGGTATGATTTGGGTAAGCGGCTACAAAATGGCGAGTGCCGTGAGCAATGCAGGTGGTTTGGGTCTTATAGGTGCAGGCTCAATGTATCCAAATGTGCTGCGAGAGCATATTCAAAAATGCCAAAAAGCAACTTCAAAACCATTTGGTGTCAATGTGCCGATGCTGTATCCAAATCTTGAAGAAATTATGGATATTATTGTAGCCGAAAACGTAAAAATAGTATTTACATCTGCTGGAAACCCAAAAATATGGACTTCTTTTTTGAAAGAAAAAGGGATCACAGTGGTTCACGTTGTAAGCAGTTCAAAATTTGCAATCAAAGCACAAGAAGCTGGAGTTGACGCCATTGTGGCAGAAGGTTTTGAAGCGGGTGGGCATAATGGTCGTGAAGAAACAACCACTTTTACTTTAATACCAATGGTAAAACAAAGCATTAATATTCCGCTGATTGCTGCTGGAGGTATTGCTACTGGAGCAGGAATGCTTGCCGCGATGGTTTTGGGTGCAGATGGCGTGCAATTGGGCAGTAGATTTGCCGCATCAATCGAAAGTTCGTCTCATCAAAATTTTAAAAATAAAATAATCGAAACTTTAGAAGGAGATACGCAACTCACGCTAAAAGAATTGGCTCCAGTGCGATTGATAAAAAATCATTTTTACAATAATATTCAAGAATTATATCAAAAAAATCCAACTATAGCCGATTTAAAAGAATTATTGGGGCGTGGTCGTGCCAAAAAAGGAATGTTTGAAGGAGATATGATTGAAGGAGAGTTGGAGATTGGTCAAATTGCCGGACTAATTTCAAATATTCTGCCCATTTCTGAAATTATGAATA
>JAYTNQ010000300.1:0-3447 GCA_043748255.1 Bacteroidota bacterium | reverse complement strand
GCACTGGTTTTGCAGGTATTGGAGGCACAAGCGGTGCAAGCATGATTGTTTTTGGCACAATTGCCGGAGGCGCAGGCGCAGCCCTCACAGGAGGCAACTTTTGGCAAGGAGCAGCAACGGGATTGATTGTGAGTGGACTGAATCATGAAGCTCATAAAAATTCAGAAGCTAAAGGATTAAAAAAGTTTATTGCTGTTGTAGTTGGTGAATCATCCGATAACATTTTAGAAGCAGAAGGAATTGGAGATGTAATGTTAAATAGATTAGAACATGTAGGCAAAGATTTATCGAATGAAAATTTTATTGACAATATTGGAGGTAAAAAAGATTTTGATGCGATTGGTGGGAATGATTATAATAAAATAATGAAAATGTCACTTAAAACAATTTTAAATGTAAAAGTTGGAGAAAGTTATCATTTAAGAATCCAAGGTGCTGTTAATGCTATTAATAATCATGGTTCCTCATTTCAAGGGATTTCAAATGGTGCCTTCTTCTGGAATGCAACTAGTCAACAATATCAAAAAAATGTTGGATTTAATTTTAGACAATTACAAAATGGCACATACTCATCAACTGCTGTGATTGGTCAAACTAATTTCTTTAATTACACTAATCCAAAAAAACACTGGCAATGATTAGCAAACTGACAATTTTTATTTTAATACTTCTTTTAATAATTCCAAAAAAGGACATTTATACTATTACAAGTGCAAGTAATAAAAATCACACAACAACTGTTTATTTGAAAAAAAACAATTACAAAACTGACAGTTTGATTGTTAATGATTATTATGGGAAGAATAAATTAACTAAAATCGGTTTTGAAAAATGGTCATTTGTGTACTCAAATAGATGTGGAACAGGTTGTAAAATAAAAAATCAAATCATTTTTTCTATTGAAAACAACAAATTGTTTAAGAGTATAAATATACCATTCTCCTACATTGAATATCGTGAAAATATAAATTCAAAAAAATTCAAAAAAGTGTTTTTAATTTCTAAGTTAAATAGTGAGAATTTAATATTAAAGAAAATTTGTTATTCAAACGATAAACCTTATTTTGCTAAAACAGTAAAATTAAATTTTGACAGCAATGATATGATTTTCTACAATAAAAATTTTATTTTAGAAGATAAAAATTATAAAGGAATTTCTATTGATTCTTCAGAATACATATTCGTTAATAAAAAATGGTATGAGTATGAAAGTAAAAAGAAGAAAGCATTTGGCGAAATATGATTTAAAACAAATAGAATTCCTGTTTACACCTTGCTTTTGGCACAATTGCCGGAGGCGCAGGCGCAGCACTTACAGGAGGCAACTTTTGGCAAGGCGCAGCGACAGGATTGATTGTGAGCGGGCTGAATCATGCGATGCATAATATGGAAGAAGTTGCCCAGGAGCAACAAGAAAGTACTCAAAACAGTGATTGTCCAGATTGTCCTAAAAACGAAAGTTTAGTTAAACATAACTCTTCAGATGGCAATACATATTCTTTTGAAAGAGGAAGTTGGAGATTAGTTGGTCAAACAACTTCAATTGAAAGGTTTGCTGATAAAGGACCAACATTAAGACAAGCTGATAATTCAGGATCAACTCCAAGCTAAAATGGTGTTTTTGGACCTAAAGGACATTATGGGTCTAGTCCAATGGGAGCAGGAACAACATATGTTAATGAACAAAATGAATTATTGTATTTTACTCAAGCCTTATCAAATGGCTGTACATTGATTATTAATGTTGGAAAAGCAATCTATAATTTTCTATTAAAGCCAGTGAATCCAACGCCAGTTATGGATTCATCTCATTTAGGATTTTAAAATATAAATTAACATTAGATTTTTTCAAAAATAAAATTTTTAGATATAAAAGTAAGGAATTGATTAACAGCTTTCTAATCTTGTCATTTAGAAATACAAAATTAAATTTATAAATTATGGTAGTATTATTTAGTGGAGAATATATTGAAACAATTGGCATCAAAAATTTATTAGGGAGTTTTAATATTGAAAGTTATATAGCAAATGAATATATGTCTACCATAAAACCATCCTTATTAAATTCGGGTGGTTTTAATGCTGTCTCCTTGCAAGTAAATGAAGAAAATTTTGAAGTATCAAAAAAAATACTTGATGATTATAATAAGGGAATTTTTAGTTTAGTTTAACCAAATAAAAAACAACCAAAACCCAGCCAACAGCTGGATTTTGTTTTATCTCACAGGATATTTATCAGTATTTTGCGAAGTATGAAACACTGCATTTAATAACACAGTTTTACTAGGCTCATCCACAATAAAAAAAGAGATATAGGGGAATTTTTCAAAAGGTAAAAAACGGTAATTGTTATCGTGAAACTGGTAAAAAGGGTTTGTTTTTAACGCTTTGTATGTTTTGCGGTAATCTTTTAAAAAATCGGCAGCTACTTTTTTACTAGCTTTGTAAATGTAATATTCAACAGCATCTTCAATGTTCTTGGAAGCAATAGGCGAAACAACAATCTTATAATTCATACTTATTTTTTAAGTCAGTATAAAGTTTTTCGGCATCAGTATAAGTGCTTTTGTCGGAGTTGAGTTGGCTGTCTAAAATTTGTTGTTGTTCTTTAGATAAGCTGTAAGGTTTTGTAATTGTTGCAGGTTCTACAAGCGCATCAACATAACCAATTACACGTTCTAAAACACTTTGCGGAGCATTTTTAAGTTTTCTAGTTAGTAAATCAAGAGATATAGTTTCCATATTTTATAGTGCTAATTGTTGAATTTTCTTTTTGGTAATAAAATCATCAAGAAACGTTTTGCCAAATGTTTTTCGTCAGAATTTAATTTTTCTACTTCTTGAAATTGCTTTATAAGTTCCATATCGGTTAATTGTGTTTTTACTTGTCCGGTTTTAACATTCATTAAATAATCTGTGCTGGTTCTTAGAACAGAAGCTAACTTTTGCAAAACGTCAGCCGTTGGCTGGGTTAATTGTTTAATAATGAAACTTACAGGCGATAATTTCAATCCAATCTTCTTGAATTTTATAGACCAATCTATGTTCGTCGGTTATTCTGCGAGACCAACAACCAGCATAATCATATTTTAAGGCTTCGGGTTTTCCTGTGCCTTCAAACGGAGTTTTGGCAGTTTCTTTAATCAACTTTTTGAGTCTAGTAAAAACTTGCTTGTTCTCTATTTGCCATTCGTTGTATTGTTCGAAAGCAATAGGCGTAAAAAGAATTTTTCGCATAAATGTTATAATTTAACTTCTACAAATTCTTTATTTTTTGCTTGTAACAATGATTTTTCTAAAACAATTTTATTGCTTGGACTAGACATTAAATAGGCTGTGGTATCTAATTCTTCCTCGACAGTAATCGTGATTGGTTTTGACTTGAAAGCCACTTTTATGGCTTCTAAAATATCCGTATTTATTTCTTGTGCTGATGATAAATGATAA